>JBAQGR010000672.1:0-1897 GCA_049287895.1 Desulfatitalea sp. | reverse complement strand
CAATAGCTTCTGTTCGGCGGCGCATGCAGCGGGCATGAACAGGAAAAGGAAAGAAGAATCCAAATGAAGCATGAAAAAAACTACTATTGGTTATGGCTCATTCTGACGGGTCTCTTCTTTATATGCCTGACCCAGATCCTTTGGGCCGACAACTCCCCGGCCGGCCCAAAGCCGGGAAGTAAAACCATCAGCCCGGCCCTGGCCGCATCGGTGCCGGCCGCCATGGCGGGCCTGAAGGCGAAAACGATCTTTCTGATCGATGTCCGGTTGCCGATTGAATTTGAGCAGTACAACATTCCGGGCTCTCTCAACATCGCCCCTCATGCCATCAAGACCAAAGCCTTTCTCAAGAGCAAGCCCATCGTGCTCGTCAACGAGGGATTTGTCCTCGGCCAACTGGCCTTGGCCTGCGAGGCTCTCAACCAAGCCGGCTTCAAGGCCACCATCATGGCCGGCGGGCTGTTGGCCTGGAAGGAGAGGGGCGGGGCGTTGATCGGCGATTCTTTTGCGATTCAACGCCTGAGCGTCGTAACCCCTCAGTTATTATCGCAGGAAGCCGACGGCGCCCATCACCTGATCATCGACGCTTCGGGCCCCAAAGCGCGCCCCGGTAACGTCCAACTGCCGCATGCCAAAACCATGCGCCTGATGGACAACCCGAAAGGGCCAGAGCAGTTAAAGGCCCTGTTCAAATCGAAAAGTTCGGACCCCTTTTTAAGTATTTTAATATCCGCCGGCAACGGCCGGGAGAACGACCGCATCCAGCGCCAACTGGCCAAGGCCGGCATCCGCCAGGTTTACTTTCTGCAAGACGGATGGGAGGCCTACACGCAGTTCAATAACGACCGGCTGCTGGCCGGGCGCCCCAGAGAAGATCGCAAAGTCACTACCGGCGCGTGCAAAACCTGCACCCAGGAAGAGAATTAACGAATATGGACCGGAGCCGAATGCCAATGAAATCCTGCCACTCTGCTAAATTTACTGCCCAGATTGCCGTCTGTCTGATCTTGCTATTGCTCAGCTTCGGACCAGGAGCAATGGCGGACACTACCGTGAGCGGCACCATTGCCGTGGATACCACTTGGACCATGGCCGGCAGTCCGTATATCGTTAACAGCAGCATCCGAGTACAAGGAATCGACGGTGCTGATGCGATCACCACGCTGACTATCGAACCGGGCGTGGAAATACGTTTCAACGCCAATACTTATCTTTACATTGGCGCCGGCAGCGGCAATCCGGGCGCGCTGGTGGCGCAGGGAACGTCGGCCGCGCCGATCCGGTTTACCGCCAATACAACCAATCCCGCGCCGGGCTTTTGGCGCGGGGTTCAGTTTCAAGACACCACTCACGATGCCACCACGCGCATGGAACACTGCAACGTGGAGTATGCCGGCAGTGTCACCTACGGAACCTACGCCGTAAATATAGGGGATTCGGCCCCCATCCTGGTGTCATGCCAATTCGCCAACAGCGGCAATTACGATCTATACTACAGCGGCACGGTGGGCGGCGCAGTGGCCAACTGTACCTTCAGTTCCGGGCTTAATTTTGCAGGCACGGGCCAGGTAGCGTTCGATGGGAACACGGTGAACTGGAGCAACACCTATCCGGTGCGCTTGCCGGCCGACAATGTCGGGGCCTTCGTGGCCAGCACGACATTTACTGGCCTGGATGCGGGTAGTGCACTGCAGGTAACTGGCAGCTATCTGACCAAGGACAGTACCTGGAAGGCTTCTGTTCCATTTGCAATTGCAACCTCATTAAGGCTTCAGGGTATCGATGGTGCGGATGGCATAACCACGCTGACCATCGAGCCGGGAGCTGAAATACGTTTTAACGCCAATACTTATCTTTACATTGGTTACAGCAGCGGCGATCAAGGCGCTTTGGTAGC
>JBAQGR010000671.1:0-4630 GCA_049287895.1 Desulfatitalea sp. | reverse complement strand
AGGATGTCAAAGTGGCGGCCCTGATCCATGAATTGAGCAGCAACGGCAGTACACCCAAAGGCCGCCGGCAGTTTCATGTCAGCCTGCGTTCCGACGGCACGGTGGATGTCGCCCATATCGCCGCCGCTTACGGCGGCGGCGGACATGCCAGCGCTTCCGGATTCAGTTTGGAATCCTCGCTGGCCGAACTCAAGGCGCAGCTCATGCGCCTGGCCGACACCATCCCCGGGGTATGCGACGAAAATTGAACGGAGTCATCGTTTTAGATAAGCCGGCGGGCATCTCATCGGCCAAGGCCGTGGCCGAGGTTAAAAAGATTTTGGGAGCCGCCAAAACGGGTCACACCGGCACGCTGGACCCCTTCGCCACCGGCGTGCTGTTGTGCTGCGTCAACCAGGCGACCCGCTTGGCCCGCTTCTTTTTGCACGGCGACAAGAGCTACGAAGCGCTCTTGCGCCTGGGAACGGCCACCGACACCCAGGATGCCACCGGTCAGGTGGTGGCCCAAGCGCCGGTGCCCGAGCTGACCCTCGATCGGCTGACGCTCGTTTTCAATCAGTTTATGGGACAGCAAATGCAACAACCGCCGGTCTATGCGGCGCTCAAGCACCAGGGAACCCCGCTGTATAAACTGGCCCGCCAGGGCCGGCCCGTTCAGAAGGAGGCCCGACCGGTGACCATTTCGGCCTTGCGAATCGTTCAGGTCGCACTGCCGGAAGTACGCTTCGAGGTGAGCTGTTCGGCCGGCACCTATGTACGCATGCTGTGTGCCGACATCGGAAAAGCCTTGGGGTGCGTCGGTCATTTGGCCGAGTTGCGCCGCACGGCCTGCGGCGGTTTTTCCATCGCGGAGGCCGTTTCCCTGGAAACGCTGCGGGGGATTACCGATGCCTCCGCGCAAGCGGCGCTTCTGGTTCCCATGGTCACCATCCTGCGCCACCTGCCCACACTCCGGGCCGATGACGCAGTGCTCGAACGCGTGGTCCACGGTAAAACCCTGACCCCGGATCAGGTGCCGGAAGGGTTGATCGAAAACGCGCAGAGCGGTTCTCCGGGCGACTATCTCAAGGTGGTGGACGCCCAGGGCCGGCTGCGGGCGGTTCTTCAGCGCTCACCCGACGGCGGTCCGTACAATTATTGTTGTGTTTTTAATTAATTCATAGCACTATCCGAGCACTGGTTGAATTAAAGGAGGAAAGAGACAGTGGTTTTGACGACGCAAGACAAAAAAGGATTGATCGAACAATTCAAATTGCACGACAGCGACACGGGAAGCCCGGAAGTACAAATTGGGTTGCTCACCCATCGCGTTCAATATCTCACCGAGCATCTGAAGGTCCACACCAAGGACCACCATTCGCGTCGCGGGCTGTTGATGTTGGTCGGGCGGCGGCGTAGGCTGCTCAACTATGTAAAAAAGAACGACATTCAAAGATATCGCACCATCATCGACAATTTAGGCCTCCGCAGATAGCCTTAGATCCGCGGAAGATGCCTGCGGCCTGCGACCGAATTCCCGGAGCACCCCTCATATGGGGTGCCGGGGTCGGTCTTTGCTGCATTGGCTGACCCTATCTCCGGTGACACATTCACAAAGGCCGGAATGAGCAGCTGATCCTGTTTGTTGCATACGAGGCCGTATTTAAAAGAGGAGAGTATTATGGAAACAACCGTACAAGCCGAAGTGGGGGGCAAAACCCTGACCCTGCGGTCGGGAAAAGTCGCCAAGCAAGCCGGCGGCGCCGTGCAAGTCCAGTACGGCGACACCATCGTGCTGGTGACCGTGGTGGCCGCCAATGAAGAGAAATCATCTGATTTTATCCCCTTATCGGTGGAATACCAGGAAAAAATTTATGCCGCCGGCCGTATTCCCGGAAACTATTTTCGTCGTGAGATCGGGCGCCCCAGCGAAAAAGAGACGCTGACCGCGCGCCTCATCGACCGCCCCATCCGGCCGCTGTTTCCCAAAAAGTGGCGTTACGAGACCCAGGTGATCGCCACGGTGCTCTCCATGGACCAGGAGAACGACCCGGATGTACTCGCGGTGGTGGGCGCTTCGGCGGCCCTGACCCTATCCGATGTCCATTTCGCCGGCCCCATCGCCTGCGTGCGCGTGGGCCGCGTGGAGGGCCAACTGGTGGCCAATCCCACCTTGAGCCAAAGCCAGAACTCGGACATCAAATTGATCGTGGCCGGATCGAAAACCGGTGTGGTGATGGTCGAAGGCGGATCCAAGGTAGTATCCGAAGCCGACATGCTGGAGGCCATTTTCTTCGGTCACGAAGCGCTCAAGCCGCTCATCGAAATCCAGGAGCAGCTCCAGGCCGCCCTGGGAAAAGCCAAACGGCCCTTCGCTCCGCCGGTCAAAGACGAAGCCCTGGCCGCCCAATTGGAAAACATGGCCATGGCGCGAATCCGCGAGGCCGTGGTCATTCCTGAAAAAGTGGCCCGCTCCGTCGCCTTGCGCGCCATTAAAACCGAAACCGTCGATGCCCTGGGCGAAGCCTATGCCGAGCGCAAGACCGAAGCTTACGAAATTCTAAGCGACCTTCAAAAACGCATCTGCCGGAAGATGATCCTCAGCGAAGGCCGCCGCATCGACGGCCGCCAATTCGACGAAATCCGGCCCATCACCTGCGAGGTGGGCGTGCTGCCACGGCCCCACGGCAGCGCCCTGTTCACCCGGGGAGAGACCCAGGTGCTGGGCGTGCTGACCCTGGGATCCGGTGGGGACGAACAGCGCGTCGAGACCCTCAGCGGCGAAGAGATGCGCCCCTTCATGTTGCACTACAACTTTCCGCCCTATTCCGTGGGCGAAGTCAAACGCGTGGGCGCCCCCAGCCGCCGGGACATCGGCCATGGCGGATTGTCCACCCGCGCCCTGGAAAGCATTCTGCCCGACACCGAAAAGTTCGACTACACCATCCGCCTGGTCTCCGAAGTGTTCGAGTCCAACGGCTCCTCCTCAATGGGAACGGTGTGTGCCGGCACTCTGGCCCTCATGGACGGCGGCGTGCCCATCAAGGCGCCGGTCTCGGGTATTGCCATGGGGCTGATCAAGGAAGGCGACCAGGTGGTGATCCTCTCCGACATTTTGGGTGACGAAGACCATTTCGGCGACATGGACTTCAAGGTCACCGGCGCCCGCGACGGCATCACAGCCCTGCAGATGGACATCAAGATCCTCGAACTCTCCAAAGAGATCATGGCCAAGGCCCTGGAGCAGGCCCGCCGGGGAAGAGAGCATATCCTCGGCAAAATGCTCGAAGTTCTGGCCGAACCGCGGGCCGAGATCTCCCAATTCGCGCCCAAGATCTTCATCATCAAAATCCATCCCGACAAGATCCGTGACGTTATCGGACCGGGAGGCAAAGTAATCCGCGCCATCCAGACCGAAACCAACACCAAGATCGAAATCGAAGATAGCGGCATCGTCAAGATCGCCGCAACCAACGAAGCCGAAGGCCTCATGGCCATGGAACAGGTCAAAGCCATCGCCATGGAACCCGAAGAGGGCGCCATCTACGAAGGCAAGGTGGTCAAGACCACCGACTTCGGCGCCTTTGTGCAACTGGCGCCCGGCACCGACGGCCTGGTGCACATTTCCCAACTGGCCAATCGCCGCGTAGCCAAGGTGACCGATGTGGTCAAGGAGGGAGATATCGTCAAGGTCAAGGTTCTGGAAGTCTCCCAAGACGGTCGCATTCGCCTGAGCATGAAAGCACTCCTGGAAGAGGAAACGAACCAAGGTGCCAGAGAAAACAATCCTTCCAAACGGGATTAAAATCGTCTCCAAAAAAATGCCCCACGTGCGCTCGGTCTCCATGGGCGTCTGGGTGGACGTGGGCGCCCGGGACGAATCGGACGACCAGAGCGGGCTGTCCCATTTCATCGAGCACATGATCTTCAAAGGGACATCCCGCCGCTCGGCCTATCAGATCGCCAAAGAGTTCGATGCCATCGGCGGCCACACCAACGCTTTCACCTCCATGGAGAACACCTGCTACCATGCCCGGGTGATGGATAGCCACCTGGAAACCATGGTGGACATCCTTTCGGACATCTTCCTCAACTCCATCTTCCATCCAGAGGAGGTGGAGCGCGAACGGCCCGTGATCCTGCAAGAGGTCGGCATGGTGGAAGACACTCCCGAAGAGTACTTGCACGTGCTGGCCGGCCGCAATTACTGGGGCGAGCACCCCCTGGGCCGCTCGATCCTGGGAAGCCGCGAGAACATTTTGGGCTTTTCCGCCCAGACCATCCAAGCCTTCTTCCGCCGTTTCTACCATCCCGAGCGCATCGTGGTGGCGGTGGCCGGCAACGTGGAGCACGACCGCATCGTGGATCTGGTGGGACCGACCTTTGCCACCATCCACAACGGCCAGCCGCTGCCGGAAAGAACAACCCCCCAGGTCCATCCCCAGAATAAAACCCATAAGCGCCGCCTGGAACAGGTGCACGTTTGCCTGACCGCCCCGGGCATCGCGGTGACCGACCCGCGCCGCTTCGCCTTTTCACTGCTCAACACCATCCTGGGCGGCAACATGAGTTCGCGCCTCTTCCAGGAGATCCGCGAAAAGCGCGGCCTGGCCTATTCGGTTTACTCGTTCATGATGTCCCACGTGGACAG
>JBAQGR010000670.1:0-1911 GCA_049287895.1 Desulfatitalea sp. | reverse complement strand
AGCAGAGTGTTTTACCTGGTGTGCAGGTGGTCATTTCACTCATCAAACGTCTGGTCCTTGGAACGTTTCAAGGCCGCTTTGAGAAAAAGTATATTCAAGCCTATCTGGATGAATATACGTTCCGGTTCAACCGAAGAAATTGCAAACATGTTGGCAAAAAGTTTTTCCGAATCGCTCAGCAGTCTGTTGTCACGTCACCCAGATCCTATAAACAGATTATCGGTGGTACATTGTTGCCGGCACTGGCCAATTCGTCACTTGAGTGAAACGGATAACCAGAATACGGAATTTCCCGAGCATCACCCCGCCGCGCGCAAGGCGGCCGGGGCCGGCAGGGGCGCCTGGTACTGCTCCCAGAGGTTGAGGAAGGCGTTTTCGAAGGAGCGCTCTTCGAGGTATTGCCGGGCGGCCTGGCCCATGGCGGTACGTTGCCGGGGCTCACGCAACATCGTCCGGATGGCCTCCAGCAGGCTGTCGGCGGCGTCGGCCTTGCAGATCAGGCCGGTGCGGCCGTCGAGGATGTTCTCGCAGGGGCCGCCCTGGTCGCTGACGATCACCGGAATGCCCGAGGCCTGGGCTTCGAGCACCACGTTGCCGAAGGTGTCGGTGGTGCTGGGAAAGACGAACAGGTCGGCCGAGGCATAGACCGTCGCCAGAGTTTCGTCTTTCAAGTAGCCGGTAAAGCAACACGGCAGGTTCTTCATCCGTGATTTCATCTCTTCCAGGTAAGGTCCATCGCCCACGACCACCAGTTGCGCCTTTTCGCCTTCGGCCGATAGCCGTTCGAAGGCCTGGGCCAGCAGATGCAAGTTCTTCTCCCTGGAAACGCGGCCCACGTAGAGCAACTTGGGCCCTTCGGTCAAGCCGTAATTCTTCTTGAAAATACCGTTGCGCTTGGCCGGGTGAAAGCGCTCGATGTCGATGCCCCGGGGATAGACCCGCACTTTATCCGGATGGATCCCCTTGGCCACCAGTTCGTCGCGGGTGCTCTGGGAGGGGGCGTAGATCACATCCATCTGGTCGTAGTACCAGAGCACATACTTCCAGGCCAGGTCGGCGATGGCTTCGTCGCCGGTAAGGACCTGGGCGTACTGGGGAATGGCGGTATGGTAAGTGCCGCTGATGGGCAGCTTGAGAATCCGGGCGATGGCCAGGGCCGCCAGACCGACCGGACCGGGGGTGGCCGAGTGGATGTGGTCGATGCCCTGGTCATAGCAGTAGGCCAGCATCTCTAAAAACGGGGGATAGAAGATCTTCTGTTCGGGATACTCGGGCAACTCATAGGTGCCGATGGGTTCGAAATTGCGCACGCCGGGCGGGTCGCCTTTGCCGTGCGCATTGCAGGTAATCAGCGTATAGTCCTTGCGGTTCTTCATGGCGAAGTACACCTGCTGTTGCAGAGTCTGGGCCACGCCGTTGACCTCGTAGTAAGTGTCGGTAAAATGGGCGAGCCTGAACCCACTCTCTTCCGTGGCCGCGCCGGACGGATCGAAGTGGCGCCGCACCTGTTCGCTGAAAGCGCGGTCCTTGGCGAATTGGGCATAGGCCACGAAGTAAGGGGCCAGCAGCGTATACAGACCGCCGGCCGATCCGATGGTGGAAAAGATGTTGAAGAGGTTGGCCCCGGAAAGATGGTCCAGCAGATGATTGCCGCAGTGCAGCATCACGCGCTTGGAAGCGCGGTTGACGAAATCGAACCAGCGCTGCTCCTGGGGGTCGCCTTCGACGGAAAGGTCGCCGTCCGGCCGGGCTACTGCTTCGTCCTGGATCAAGTGCCACGATTCGTGGCGCAGCAGGGCCATGAGCGAATCGGAAACCGTGGACTTGGCGCGCTTCTCCTTGCGGTACTGCCAGAGCAGATAGAGCCGCGCCATCCATCCCGGATGGCTTTCGGCGTTCACGCGCAGGTGG
>JBAQGR010000669.1:0-1780 GCA_049287895.1 Desulfatitalea sp. | reverse complement strand
CCTTTATCTTGAGTGGGGCAACAACTGGGCGCGGGGCAATTATGTGATCCGTTCGAAAAACGACGAAACTTGCTATTTCGCCATCAGCACCTGGAAAGAGCCGCCGATCATCTATCTGATTCGCCGCAACTCCGAAGAGGCCAAGGAGATTGCCACCATCGAGATGCCACCATCGATCCGCAAGGCGTTTGTCAAAGAGAACGGTCAGCTCAAAGGGGTCTATGCCGTCGAGGGCATCGTCAAGGCGTGGCTGCGCGAAGCGCTGGCGATCAATTAGTAGTTTGGGGTCGGTCCACCGGAATGGCCAGGGCTTGCTCGGCAAACCGGCGGGCCTCTTCGTTACGGGAGCATTCCGGGCACAACCCCATGAATACAAGGCGATGGCCCATGATGGTGTAGACGGTAGCCCCATAGAGCTCGTCCTCAAGGCGGTTGAGCGGGGCGATGGGGGCGTCATCCATGCGTCCGCAGTGGATGCAGCGAATGTGGTAGTGCTTCTGGGGGATACCATCGTAGCGCTTCTGGCTGCCGCTGATCTCCAGGGTTTGGATCTCCCCCAGGGTCGTGAGGATTTCAAGATTACGGTATATGGTGCCCAAGCTGATCTTGGGCAACCGTTTGCGCACCATCTCATAAAGCATGTCTGCGGTGGGGTGGACATTCTCTTTACGCAGCTCTTCCAGGATCACGCGCCGTTGACGGGTCATGCGTAACCGGTCCGTCCGATCTGAATCCCGAAGCATTTTTTCTTGGCCGCACATTGCATATCACCCGTGACGCGCCCCCGTCCGACTGCGGGGACGTTTTCTTTGTGTGGGTGGGGCACGGAGCCCCTTGGTTCAGCGCTCGTCAATGGGCACAAAGCGGCACTCGTCCGGTCCGCAGTACTCTCCGACATATTTGGATTCCGGTCGATAAAGCATGGGCTTGGGCGCCGCGCCGGCAAACTGCTCTTCCAGCACATGGGCGGTCCAACCCGCAACGCGGGAGATGGCGAACAGCGGGGTGAACAAATCCACCGGAATGCCCATGGAGTAGTAAAGGGAAGCGCTGTAGAAATCGACGTTCACAAATATATCGGTGCCCTTGCGCTCTTTGAACGCCTGCTTGCCTTTTTCTTCCAGAATTTTGGAAATGGCGTACCAGCGGGTGTCGCCGGCCAGTTCGCCGGCCCGCTTGGACATGGGGGCCAGGATATGGGCGCGGGGATCGTCGGTTTTATAAACGGCGTGGCCCAACCCCATGATGAGCTTGCCCTGTTCCAGAATCTGTTTCACATAGGCCTCCACACGGTCGGGGCTGCCGATATCCAGAAGCATTTGCATGACGCGCACATTGGCGCCGCCGTGCAGCTCGCCGGAGAGCGATCCGATGGCCGCCGAAACGGCCGCGTAAATGTGGGCGCGGGTCGAGGCCACCTCGCGCGCCGCGAAGGTCGAGGCATTGAAAGAATGCTCGGCATGCAATACCAGGCAAACATCGAAGAAATGGACCAGTTCGGCCTGGGGCTGTTTGCCGAAAAGCATATAGAGAAAATTGGCGGCGTGATCCAGTTTTGGGTCCGGCGCCACCGGCGCCTTGTCGTTGCGAATCCGCTCCCAGGCCGCCATTATGGTGGGCAGCTTGGCGATCAAGCCGATCGCCTTACGCACGGTCGCGTCGTGGGAAGCATCGCTGATCGCGCTGTCGTGGTTGGCCAGCATGGCGACCACCGCCTGCAAAATATCCATGGGCAAGGACTCTTTGGGTCGTGTTTTGAGCGCCTCGATCAGGCCCGAGG
>JBAQGR010000668.1:0-2426 GCA_049287895.1 Desulfatitalea sp. | reverse complement strand
GAAAATGAAGATCGCTGCCTGATCCCCTCGCCCCGGGAGGTACCGACCTACGATCACAAACCGGAGATGAGCGCCGTGGCGGTCACCGATGAGGTGTTGCGGCGCATCGCTTCCGAGCGCTACGATCTGATCGTACTCAACTTCGCCAACATGGACATGGTGGGCCACACCGGCATCATCCCGGCGGCCATCCGGGCGTGTGAAACCGTGGATCGCTGCGTGGGACGCATCGTGGAAGCGATACAGGCCAAAGGCGGCGCCCTGCTGATCACCGCCGATCACGGTAATGCCGAGACCATGATCAAACCGAACGGCAAGGTGCATACGGCCCACACCACCAACCCGGTACACCTGGTCCTGGTGGATGATCAACGCAAAGCCGCGCGTCTGCGGGAAGGCATTCTGGGCGATATCGCCCCCACGATTTTGCAGCTCATGGGCATCGCCCAGCCGGCCCAGATGACCGGACGTTCGTTGATCGAGGGATAAGAAGGTCTTCCGCGGTGATCTAAAACGTCGCGAAGCAAATTTATCAAGGAGAGATAGCGGTGCCGAAAGCCAGCGACGCAGATGACCGACTCATCGACTTCATCACCGGCCGGCTTGTGGCCAACACGGGCGCTGAAGCCAACCGCCAACGGATCGAGCAGCTGCTCGTGGAAGCAAAAGGATATACCAAGGCGGATATCGAGGTGGACGCACCCATCACGTTTAGCATCGACGGGGAAACATACCGATCCTGCGTCGATCTGGTAGTGCGGGTGCGCGGCCGACGCTACATGGCGATCAAGTGCGCACCGGGATCGCTCGCCTCGCGCGACAGAGAGGTGTTGGCCGCGGCCCGACTTTTGGATGAATATCAGATTCCGCTGGCCGTGGCCTCGGACGGTCTGACTGCCTTGGTATGGGATACGATCAGCGGCAAACGGATCGGCCAGGAGCTGGCCGCCATTCCCACCAGGGCTGAAGCGCAAGCAGCGTTCGATCCGCAGCGTTTGCTGCCGATAGCCGAAGCGCGGCGCACGCGCCAGCAACTGATTTTCCGTTCCTATGACAGTATGAACGTGAACCGCGGGACCATGGACCCGCGATAGCCCTTGCGCCATCCGAAGCGGCCGTTACTCGCCGGCCACCTCTTTGCCGCAGCTTTTACAAATATTGGCCCGCCGCTTGATAATCTCTGCGCAGAACGGACACTCACGGGTATAGTAGCGCTCGTGAATCTTGTCCACGGCCCCATCGATAGCCTCTTGCAGCTTAAGATTGCTGGCCTTCATGCAACGCAGCGGCTCGATGGCTTCCAACTCGCCGATGTCGCCGATCATTTCAGCGGCCTTGAGCCTCACGCGCACCGGTTCGCACCCATCGCTCAGCAGGCGCATGACCGTCACCCCGTCCTTGTTGACATAACAATCGGCCAATATGGAGAATCCCTTTTTGGTCTGCTCCTTGAGCATCTCTTCCTGGGCCATGACTTGATCGTCGATGATCTGGCCCTGGCCGCCCACAGGGCTGAAAACAGGCATACACTCGAACTGCTCGGTGCCCGGATAGTTGAAACAGCGCATGGATGCGTGTTGGGCGAAGTTCTCCTCCATATCTTTCCACCCTTGGACGTAAAGGGGGCAGGTGTCGTTAAAACACATGAAAAGGTAGGGTTCCCCCCAGCCCAGACCGTCGGAAAAGGTGATCGGCGGCACTTCCCACAGCTTCATCTCTTCAGAGCAGTGGGGGCAAGCAGGTTTTTGCAACGCCAGCACGCGTTCCACGTACTCTTGTTTGCTCTCAATGGCCATCTGACAATCTCCCGTTGTATCTAAGCATCGCAATGGGGGCACCCCCGGTAACAAGCCGATTTATCAGAACCACGAACGCAGCATGAAACAGATAAGTGGCGGTGCCGCTGCTTCTGGTTTTCGTTCCGCTGTCGCGGTCTGGGACTCAAAATATCCGGGGCAAAATAAGGTTGGATAGCCGCGATGTCAATGAAGGCTGTAATCTGAAGGGATATTGGCTCGTTTTCCGAAATGAATACCTTTCCGCGAGGATTACAAGCATGCGCCGGGCGGCCCTTGAGTTTCGCCAAGGAAGTGCTATGTTGGACGCATTCAATCGGGCAAGGTGACTTGCCTCAAAGGAGGTTCGCATGAGCATCGATCGTATCGTGATGGCGTGGGCCGGCACTGTAGTGCTGGTAAGTCTTCTGTTGTCGCTGGTGCACAGTGGCTATTGGCTTTGGTTGACGGCCGTTGTGGGCGCCAATTTACTTCAGGCCGCCTTCACCGGTTTTTGCCCGCTGGCCATGCTCTTAAAAAAAATGGGCTTCAAATCGGGCGTGGCGTTCGAATAGGTCGTTATCATCCGTGGGGCTACGCGGCCATTGGTGACCAACGCTTCCATGCCGGACAAAAAAGGCGGCTTTACCC
>JBAQGR010000667.1:0-2079 GCA_049287895.1 Desulfatitalea sp. | reverse complement strand
ATTTGCTCGGCCTGCCGCTCGCCGGGTTCATCCGGTTGGCTGACCTTGCGTTGGGCCTGAATCGGACCCCGGCCAATCATCCGCATGAACGCCTGATTGCCCAACGCGGATTGACTACAGGCGATGGGATCTACTGCCGTCGGCCGGCTTTGCTCTTTTTTAGATTTGCGCTCCGGTGCCGCCAATAGCTGATCATTTTCTCCAGCAAACTTGAACACGAATCTTGGATTGTGATGCATGGATCGACTCCTTTATATACTTCGGCGATAGCTGCGGATAGATTCATCTGCGCCCGTGACAATGATATCCGCTGTCTTTTCTCACTGCAGGATTTGACCGATCACGGCAGTAAAATCGAAGGCAGCGCGCCGAACTGCTCGATCATGTACTCCAACAATTCCAAAGCACTCACCGGCCCCTCGCTGCCCAGGCGCGGCGTGCGCCCCGCCGTCCCCGAGTAGTAAAAGGCCGTTTCATGACGCACCTCGCGCATGAGTTGGGGAGTATCCTGGAAGACCTGCCGCTCGATCTGTAAAAATCCGGGCCGCGACCTCAAGCTGGCAAAATTGCCTGATCCGCGGGCGGCCTGGACCACTCCCTCGTCGACCACTTGTATGGTCACGCCGGTTTCCCGTTCGAAAGTCTCTAAAATACCCACCAGTTGGCGCTGCTGGGCCGGCCCGCTCAAGCGCTGGGCGTTGGCGACGCGGCTCAGAATCGGATTGTCACGCCAGGTACGCTGTAAAAACACGGCCATCTCCTCACGGCCCAGGTGGGCCGGAGCACCGGCGGCCAGGAGACCTTCCAGGCGCAGGGCCACCTGTTCCAATCGCCGTGTTTGCGCGGCCGTTAAGGTTTCTCCGCGCTCCAGACGCTGCAGCAGGCGGGCAAAATCATCGGCTTCGGAGCGTGAAAGCTGCTCCAGCCCCTCCCCGATGGAACGGAAACGGCGAAAAGAGATCAAACGGCGCAAGACAGGCAATCGGCCCAGAACCGCCCCTAGTCCCCTGAAGAATACGCCGCCCACCATATACCAGATCAACTCTTCGGCAGCGATCCCCGCGATTTGAACGCCCGCTTCGATAAGGGTCGCTTCCCAGCGCCGAAAAATATCGCCGTAGAGCTGGCGCCGATCGAGAATCACCTCGTCGCCGCGCCCTGCCGTAGGCGGGTTCCGGACCTGACCATTGAAAGGCACCGACCAGACGAGGCCCTGCCGGGCCACCCGGATCAACCACAAATCGCTGGCCTGGGGGGCAGCACCAAACGCCATCCAGAGGAGTGCCCTAAAATTGCGCACAAATTCTGCTGACGGACCGACGCGTTGGGGCAACGCCGCGGTGCCCGGCGTGATCGTATGGCGCTGAAGCGATACCAGTTCCATGGGCTGGCTCGGTTGGCGGCGGAAGGTGATCCTGATTTCATCGGCGCCATCGCGATAACCGGTCTCGATGAACCCCATCAGTGCCTGAAACCAGCTCTCCAGTTCCGGTGACAGATGCACCGGCTGGCCCTCATCTCTTGCTGCCTGCGCCGAAGGCTGCCATTGACGACCGTTAATGCGGATGCGACTGACCTGGACAGCACCGTCCACGATGCGGACCCGGGCGCCGTAGTTGTAAATGGCCCCATTCCGCAAAGTTGCCGCTGAACCCAGGCCGGCGTGAGCGCTGCGCAGATGGTCGATCAAGATATCGCTCACCACCCGATGCTGGTCTTCGATAGTAAAGACGGTCATGCTGTCCGCCAGCCAGTCGTGAATGCTTTCCCGCAGGTCCGGCTCAAAATCGTGGGACGCAAACGCGCCGCTGCCGCCGATGTATCGGTAGCTGCGATTGAAAACGAGCGTTTGCGCCATACCGGGGCTGCACTGTGTCGCGGGCAGACCGGCGGCGCGCACTACCCCGCTGCGCTGCTGCAACACATGGGTCAACTCGTGGGCCAACAGCAGACGCCCTTTGCGGCTCGAAGGGGCGTACTCATTGGACGCAAAGTAAATTTGATCGCCGCTGGCATAGGCCCGGGCGCCCAATTGCTCGGCCTGCTCATTGGCGGCGGTATCGTTGTGGAGGCGAACCG
>JBAQGR010000666.1:0-7796 GCA_049287895.1 Desulfatitalea sp. | reverse complement strand
GTCACGGAATGCCTAACTTGAATAAATTCGGCCAGGGTGAGAATATTCAGAGATCCAACTTTGTCAGCAAAGGAATTAGGAAGCCTGAACCGACTCTTTCAGGTTACGAATGGACATTAGCGGAAGCTCTTTATCATTATTCGAAGCGATGATCCAGCGTAAAAGCCAAAAATAATTTGGAACCCAATCGTTCCCAACGCGTTAATTTCATGGGAACCAGTGTTTTGTAAGCTAAATAGCCAGGAATTAGGGCGATCCAGTTTGGTATCGATCCGCAGTCCATCTCGACTGAAAAACAAAAACGAAGTCGAAGGGGTTCCTTATTCGACGAAGTAGTGTTTGAACGTGGCACCACCCGTTCCCGCTTCGATGCGCGGGAACGGGAGCAAACTATCCTACCGGTTCGCCCAACGGCTGAAGGTCCGATAACAACTACAGCTCTTGGCCGGCTTTGAATCCTTGATGAATGGCATCGATGGCCTGGGCCACTTGCCTGGCATCACCCACCTTGTGATGGACAATGCCCTTTTTCTTCAATACTTCGCAGAGGCTGTTGAGCGATCGCGCTCCGGCGGCTAACACGATGGTATCGGCCGCGATCATTTGCTTGCCTTCGGGGCCTTCGATCTTGATGCCCGCACTGGTGATCTCCACGGCCTTGGTGACGGTCAGGCGCTTGATGGCCGTGCGCTCCATATCCTGGAACATGCACCATTTCGTGGATCGGCCAATATCTTTGCCGATGGCATCGAGCATTTCGATGAGAAGAATTTCTTTGGTGCCCTTTACGGCCAATTCATACAACGTGTCGGGTGTCTCGGCGCGGTTGACGAGCAGAAATTTGAGCGCATCACCGGACAGGGTGCCCTTCTCGGCCAGAAACAAGGCGGTTTCGACACCCACGGCGCCGCCGCCGACGATCACCACCCGGCGTCCCACGTGAACTCTATTGCGCAGGACATCCCACGCCTGCACCACATGGGGCAACTCAGCGCCAGGGATGGGCGGCGCTATGGGCACGGCGCCGGTGGCCACGATGACCGCGTCCGGGCGTTCGGCGTCGATCAGGGCTTCATCCACGGTTTCCCGGAGACGCACCGTCACCGGGCTGATGGCGATCTGCTTGGCCAGGTCTTGGGCTAGAGCAGCAAACTCTTCCCGCCCCGGAGGCGCCGCCGCTATATACAGCTGTCCGCCCAAGCGGTCGCTCTGCTCATACAGGGTCACTGTGTGGCCGCGCTCTGTCGCCGCCAAAGCCGCACTCATACCGGCGGCGCCGCCGCCAACGACCATCACCCGTTTGGGAGCAGCCGCCGGAACGACCCGGGTCTCCTTCTCTTTTCCGGCCCTGGGATTGCAGAGACACTCCACGGCCTTGAGTTTGAATAGGTTGTCAAAACACCCCTGGGCACAGGCGATGCAGTGCACGATCTGGTCGTCCCGGCCGCTCCGGGCCTTTTCCGGCAGATAGGGATCAGCGATCAGGCTCCGTCCCATGGCCACCATGTCGCACATGCCGTCGCCGATCATCTCTCTGGCTGTGTAGGGGTCGTTGATGCGATGGCTGGCGATGACCGGCACGTTTACCCGCTCCTTGATACCCCTTGAAAGATAGGCGAAGACGCCTCGGGGTACGGCGGTGATGATTTGGGGCACGCGCGCTTCGTGCCAGCCCACATTGATGCACAGTCCATCGACACCGGCCTTCTCGACCAGGGCCTGGGCATAATCCTGCAACTCAAGGCGCCCCTGGCCGCCGGGCATGAAATCGTTGCCGTTCATGCGCACGATAACCGGGTAATCGGCCCCCACCCGGCTGCGGATGGCCTGCATGACCTCCAATCCGAAGCGCATCCGATGGTCGAGGTCGCCGCCATATTCGTCGTCGCGCTGATTGGTCAGCGGCGATAGAAACTCGCTGATCAGGTAACCGGTGCCACTCAATACCTCCACGGCATCGAAGCCGGCCTTTTGGACGCGCAAGGCCGCCTGGGCGAAATGGTCGATCACCTCTTTGATCTCATCGATCGTCAGGGCCCGGGGTGTTTCGCGCGTCATACGCGAGGCGATGGCCGAAGGGGCCACCGGCTTCTGTCCGTTGAGGAAAAAGGAGGAATTATAGCGCCCGGCATGATTGATCTGCACGGCCGAACGCGAACCGTTGTCTTTGATGGCCGCGGCCAGCCGGGCAAGACCAGGGATGAATTGATCCTTATGGGCACCGATATTCATCGTGTTGCCGGAAAGCTCATCCACCGTGGCATAGCCCACTACGATCATGCCCGCCCCACCCCTGGCCCGCTCGGCATAAAACTCCACCAGCCGATCGGTCACCTCGAAGTTTTCGGCCATGTTCATGTGCATGGCAGGCATGTAGATACGGTTTTTAACATCGAGCCGGTTGATTACAATCGGCTCAAACAAAGGATCTCGCATGGTTCCCCCTTTCCGTTCATGTGGTCTGATCGTCTATATAATTAGTACACGAAATAAACTTCGCATCGCTCACAAAAAATCCCGCAACAGGCGCTTCAAGACGATGCGCTCTTCCATGGAGAAACCCGCCAGGATCTCCCCATTGGCCGCATCGCGTTCCTTGACCAATTGGGGTTCCATGGCTTTGGCTTTGGGCGCCATAAAGATACGCAGCACGCGTTTGTCTTCCGCATCGGTGCGCTTGATGATCCATTGACCGTCGGCCAGCCGGTCGAGAACCCCGGAAACTGTGGCATTGTCCAAAACCAGGCGCTTGCCAATGTCGCCGGCGGTCAACCCATCCTCTTCCATGAGCACTTCCAAAACCAATGCCTGCACCGCCGTCAAACCAAACGGTTTGAGCCTGTTTTTCAATAAGTTTTGCGATTTCTGACTGGCCTTGGCCAATAGAAAAACGATACAGTCAGCATAGCTCATCGGTCAATTCCTTTGTATGCTAAATAAATTGGGAAAACCGGGATGTCAAGCCCAATCCATGCTATCCCTTGCCGGAGCCCCAGGTTGATTTAGAGCTTAGTGTACAGCGGCTTTTACGATCTGGTAAAAAAGCTGTCAGATCTTCCGCGGACTCTTTGGCAACCCACAGATCCTGCACGGCAAAAACCGCTATTTTACAAGTCGTTATCATTCTGCTGGGGGCACGCGGCCTTGGCACATTCATTGCGGATGTTATTGAAAAAGTACGGAATGCCAACAGAAGGACATGCGCCATGTTTTATACCATCTCGTTGTATGCATCCCTTACCATCTTCACGGTCGGTCTTGTTTACAAGGTGTCCAATTGGTTCCGTTATAAGGTGGATCACAAGGCCCTGGACATTTCGACGGCGCAAAGGCTCAGCGCCGCCGCGCGCGCTATCGGGGCCGCCCTCTTCACCAAGAAGATCGTCGTTCTTCTGAAAACGCTTTTCCTCGATGGGCTATGCCAACGCTGGCTGCTAAAAATAAGCCGCTTCCGCTGGGTGGCCCATATGTGCATCTACGGCGGTTTTATGCTGCTGCTGATCATGCATGCACTCGACCGATGGGTCGCCCCGTTGTTATTCTCCGACTACTATCCGACACTCAACCCCTTTTTGTTTCTGCGCAACGTTTTCGCTCTGTTCGTTCTCCTGGGTATCGCCATAGCCGTTTATCGGCGGGCGGGCGCCAAAACACCGCGCCCGAAGACGACCGCCTGGGATTACGCTGCCATCGTCCTTCTGGCAGTGATCATGATCTCCGGCGTCCTGTTGGAGGCTGTGAAGATTTCCTCGCAATCTGTGTTTGAAATGATGGCCGCCGATTATGCCGGCATTTCGGCGAAGGACGAGCAGGAGTTGGAAGCTCTGAGCACTTATTGGGTTCAATATTTCGGCGTGGTTACCCCGGACCTGCGCGCGCCGTTGGACAAAGAACTCCTGCGCCAGGGAGAAGAGTTGCACCAAATCAATTGTATGCAATGCCACGACCGTCCCCAGTGGGCCTTTATCAGCTATGGCATCGCCCGCATGGCGCGTTCGGTGGCAGCACCGCTGGATCGGGCGGATGCGCCCACCTGGCTGTGGTATCTGCATATTCTGGCGTGCTTCGTCGGGTTGGCCTACCTTCCCTTCAGCAAGTTTTTTCACATCATCGCTTCTCCGGTTTTTCTTGTGGCGCGCACGCTGGCCAATGCGAGTGCCTCGAATCCAGCCAATCGCGCCACTCTCCGAGCGATCGGCCTGGATGCCTGCACTCACTGCGGCGATTGCACCTCGCGCTGCTCCGTGGCCGTGACCGTAAATAATATCCCCAACCCGGGCATTCTGCCATCGGAGAAGCTGGCAACCTTCCGAAGATTGATGGCCGGACGGCGCTTGTCGAAAATACGACTGATCCACATCCAGGAAGCCAGTCATATCTGCACCGACTGTCACCGCTGTTCAGATGTATGCCCCATGGGGATCGATCTCGAAAGCCTGTGGGCCGATCTCAAGTGCTACGCAGCCGATTTGGGTTATCCCAAACCGGAAGCGTGGGCCAGAAACAGCCTGGCCACCACCGACTTTTCTGACCGACCCGATGTTCCCCTGAGCATTTCGCCTGAGGGGGTCGCCTTTATGGACGCGGTGACTTGGACCGCGCAAGCCAAAACCTTTACTGCCTGTTATGACTGCCGCAACTGCACCAATGTCTGCCCGGTGGTGGGCATGTACGCCTCGCCGCGAAAAGTACTCGGACTGCTGCCCCACGAAATCATGCATTGCCTGGCGCTCAAGCAACAGGCGCCGGTGCTGAAGGCCGGTATGCTGTGGGCATGTACCACCTGCTATCTGTGCCAGGAGCAATGCCCCCAGGGGGTATGCATCACCGATCTGCTCTTTCAACTGAAAAGCCTGACCCTTCAACAGATGAAACAAGAGGCCTGCCATGCGTAAACGGTTTGCCCTATTTTTCGGTTGCACGATACCGGTGCGTCTGCCGCAGTATGAAAGCGCCGCAAGGGCGGTGTTGGGCCATTTGGGGATCATGTTGGTCACGTTGCCCGAATTCGGCTGTTGCGGTTATCCCTTGCGCAATATCAATCAAAGAGCCTTCGTGCTCTCATCGGCCCGCAACATCGCCCTGGCCGAAAAACACGGTGTTGACCTGCTGACCCTTTGCCAATGCGGTTATGGCACGTTGCGCATGGCCGACCACCTGCTTAAAGAAGACGCTGCCCTGCGAAAAGAAACCAACACAGTGCTGGCCAAGGAAGGATTGCGCTATCAAGGCGGCATTGAGGTCACGCATTTGCTGCGCGTTCTGTTTCATGAGGTCGGTCTGGAGAAGATCCGCACGCACATCCGTCAGCCGTTCGACAACCTGAAGGTGGCGCCCCATTATGGATGCCATGCCCTGCGGCCCAGCCGCGTGATGCAGTTCGACCATCCAGTGGCCCCGACCCTCTTCGATCAACTTGTGGAAACCACCGGCGCCAAAAGCGTGGCCTGGCCCCTCAAATTGGCCTGCTGCGGCGGTCCGCTCAAAGGCACCGACGACACGATGGCTTTGGATTTTGCCGAAAACAAACTTGAAGATGCGGCTCGCGCCGGCGCGCACTGCGTGGCCACGGCCTGCCCATATTGCCAGATGCAGTTCGACGCCGTGCCCGGGCGCATGCGCTTTGAACGCGGCGACAGCCACCCGGTGCCGGCCGTCCTGTTTGTGCAACTTTTGGGATTGGCCATGGGCATCGATCGACAGACGCTGGGTGTGCATTTGAACCGCGGCGATATGGCCACCATTGAAAGCGCCATAGGTACGCCGGCGTATGCGTAACGGATTTTGCCAGCCAGCAGCAATCGTCCGTCTTTTTCGCCGACACGCCCGCTACGGTCGCCCCACATGCCGGCGGGCCAACATCAACATGGGTGGTGCACATGCAAAAGACAATCGGATCGGTGATGGTCGTGGGCGGCGGGATCGCCGGAATTCAGGCCAGTCTCGATTTGGCGGATTCCGGATACTATGTCTATCTGGTGGAGAAAAGTGCCGGCATCGGCGGCGCCATGGCGCAACTGGACAAGACATTCCCAACCAACGACTGCGCGATGTGAATTATTTCGCCCAAGTTGGTTGAGTGCGGTCGGCACTTAAACATCGCTTTGTTTACCTTGTCGGAAGTAGTAACGGTCACCGGCGAGCCCGGTGAATTCACCGTGGTGCTCAAACAGCATCCACGCTATGTCGATATGGAAAAATGCATCGCCTGCGGTTTGTGCATGGAAAAGTGCCCGCGCAAGGTGGATGATGAGTTCAATATGGGGGTCGGCAAACGTAAAGCCGCCTATATCAAGTATGGGCAGACCGTTCCCTTGAAGTACGCCATCGATGGCAAGAATTGTCTTTATGTCACCAAAGGCAAATGCCGGGCATGCGAGAAGTTCTGCCCGACGGGTGCCATTCAATTCGAAGACAAGCAAAAAAAGATCACCGTCCATGTGGGTGCGCTTATTCTGACGCCCGGCTTCGACTTCTATGACCCCGGCGCCAACGATTTTTACGGCTATGGCCAGATTCCCGACCTGGTCACCAGCATGACCTACGAGCGCCTGTTGTCGGCCAGCGGGCCTAATATGGGGCATCTGATCCGGCCTTCGGACGGCCGGGAACCGCGCACTATCGCCTGGATTCAGTGTGTGGGCTCCCGCCACAACCATCGCTACGATCACGGCTACTGTTCCAGTGTCTGCTGCATGTACGCCATCAAGCAGGCGTTGGTGACGGCCGAGCATCTTCCAGGAGAAAAGCCGGAACAACGCATTTTCTACATCGACATACGCAGCCATGGCAAAGAGTTCGAGCGCTATTATGAAGATGCCAAACGCAAAGGAGTCCAATTCATCAAGGCACGCCCGCAGCTCTCGCCGGGTCGTAACAACAAGGGCGTCACGCTGACCTATTTCACCGAAGAGGGGCGCCGGGTGATCGAGCCGGTCGATATGGCCGTGCTCTCCATCGGCCTGCAAGCCCCCCGGGATGCACCGACATTGGCCGCCGGGATTGGTTTCGAACTGAATCACTACGGTTTTGCGCGCACCAATGGCTTTTCTCCAGTAGCCAGCACCCGGCCGGGCATTTACGTTTCCGGCGCATTTCATTCGCCCAAGGATATCCCCCAATCGGTGACCGAGGCATCCTGCGCCGCGGCCGAGGCGGCCAAGCTGCTGATCGCGGCCAAAGGCACGCTGACCAGGGAAAAAAGCTACCCTCCCGAGCGCGATCTCTCCGCGGAAACGCCCAAGGTGGGGGTGTTCATCTGCTCGTGCGGCATCAACATCGCCAATGTGATCGACGTCAAAGAGCTGGTCACCTACGCCAAAACCTTGCCCCATGTCGCCTGGGCGGAGAACAATCTGTTTACCTGTTCGACCGACACCCAGCGACTGATCGCTCAAAGGATCAGCACCCACCAGCTCAACCGCATGGTCGTCGCCGCATGCACACCGCGCACCCACGAGACCCTGTTTCAAGACACAATGCGCGAAGCCGGCCTGAACCCATATCTTTTGGAGATGGCTAATATTCGCAACCAAAATGCCTGGGTTCATCAGAGCGAACCTCAAAAGGCGACCCTAAAGGCCAAGGACCAGGTGCGCATGGCGATAGCCAAAGCGGTCTTGAACTCCCCTCTGCTTCGACCGCAAGTCACGGTGGTTCAGCGCGCCCTGGTCATCGGTGGCGGCCTGGCCGGTATGACCGCGGCCCTCGACTTAGCCGAGCAGGGCTTTGAGAGCGTCTTGGTGGAAGCAAAGGACAAATTGGGAGGCAACGCCTGTTCCCTGCGCCAAAATTGG
>JBAQGR010000665.1:0-5293 GCA_049287895.1 Desulfatitalea sp. | reverse complement strand
CGGTAAAGCCTGCCGTGCGGGCGAAGTTGCCACCGCTGGTAATCGGTAACACAACCGGCGTTTTCGTCAGCCGATTAAAAGCGGAGGCAGACACAACCAGCACAGGCCGCGCTCCCTGTTGCTCATGACCTGAAGTCGGATCCAGCGAAACCAGGTAAATATCTCCGCATTCCATTACAGCAGCTCGCTTCCGACCGGCTTGCTCTCCAGCCTGGCGCGATCATCCTCGCTGATCTCAGCCGATACATCGCATTGGGCGAGCAGGCGATAGTGTGGTCGTGGAGTTGGTTCAACCACCAGTCGGCCGTGCTCGACAGCTAATCCGACGGTTGCGCCGGCGTGCAAGCGCAGAAGATCGAGGATGACAGGAGGAACGGCCAACATAATTGAGCCGCCAACCTTCCGCAGATTAGTTGTGTGCATGATGTACCTCGAACAAATTAAGTTATATAAAAATTTAACTTAACCGAATTTCAATTGCAAGCACACTCTGTCATAAAAAAGATATTTTAGGACAGTGCCAATCCGGGCGCAACAATTATCTTATCAACTCGTTCAAAAATGTTCGAAAAGCACTGTTGCTATGGTATACCGTATGGAAATCGAATGGTAAGGAGTTTCCGTGCATGCTTATCGGTTATATGCGGGTATCGTCCGACTCAGATCGTTAAACCACTAACCTTCAGCGCGACGCGCTCATGGCTGCTGGGGTCGATAGTCGGCATTGATTTGAAGATCATGCCTCTGGATCCAAAGATGATCGGTTTGGATTGTCAGAAGCACATGCGTTCATCCGTCCTGGCGATGTCTTGGTAGTCTGGAAACTGGACCGACTTGGGCGCTCGATGTCTCACCGGTTATCCATCGTCAATGCCCTGGAAGAGAAACAGGTGGCCTTCCGTTGCGGAAATAAAGTTAAATTATTGACGCGCCCTAACCGCATAACTGGCGCGAACGGAGTGAGCGGCCCAGTTATGCGAAGGCTTTAAAATCACCACTTTGAAAGCACTGCTCCCTTCGCGTTTATTATTCCAGGATGACCTCTTGGCCTGCCTCTACGACGATATCTTTTATCTCTGCTCCATGCACTTTCAGCTTATAGGTGCCCGCTGGAACTTGGAGGAACTTGATGTGGTCATAAATATCACCAATTTTTTTGCCGGAACTCTGCTCAGAGACGGAGATGAGCCCGTCCTTGAGGTTGGGGATAGCAAGCGTGCCGAGCAGCACCTCTTTAGTAGCGCCCGCGCCCACTTCGATTCCTTCCAGCATAATTTCACCGAATTTCAGCTTATAGGTGCCCGCTGGAACCTGGAGAAACTTGATGTGTGCATGAATATCACCTATTTTTTTGCCGGAACTCTGCTCATAGACGGGGATGAGATTGCCCTTGGGATTGAGATTGGGAATACTGATAGTCCCAATACCGGTACCGAGTTTGATGACTTTCTGCGTCGGTTTCTCCGGCTCCGGCTTGACCTCGGCTTTCTGGGTAACCTCTTCCTTCACGGCAGCTTGTCCCGGCGCCTTATAGACTTTCGTGTCGCTGATGCTTTGGGCAGTCAGTGCAATCCGGTGCTGCGTTCCGTCTGCCGGCAGGTTGGATGTGTAATAGATCGCATACTGTCCGGCGAGCTGTGCACCGATTTGCGCATAGAGCGCTTTCAGCTCGCTGGCTTGTGGCGCCTTGTAGTAGAGCGCACCCGTTTCTGTGGCGGTCTCTGTCAACCCGGCCTCATCGATTTCGGTGCCGAGACCCAGGACATAAATCGGCACGTTGACTTCGCGCGCCAACCCCAAGACGTCCTTCACCGTGTGTTTGCTCAAGGCCCTGCCGGTTCCGTCATCATCGACGCCATCGCTCAGCAGCA
This sequence comes from Desulfatitalea sp., assembly GCA_049287895.1. GTDB lineage: Bacteria > Desulfobacterota > Desulfobacteria > Desulfobacterales > Desulfosarcinaceae > Desulfatitalea. The sequence continues at coordinate 3,422 of JBAQGR010000665.1, read as the reverse complement.
CAATCGCCTTGCGGCCGGTGCGATCCTTCACCAGCTGTATCGATTCATACAGCGCATCGTAGAGTGCAGTGTCGCCGCGGGCCACGGTCTTCTCAATCGCCTCGCGAGTGGCTTGGCGGTTGGTAGACATGGTGGTCAGCCGCTTGACCTCGCGCGCGAAGGCCACCACTTGGGCGCTGTCGTGACTGCCGAGTGTGTCCACAAAACTCATCGCGGCAGCTTGTGCCTCCTTCATGCGCTTGGACATCGAGCCGCTCGTATCCAGCGTGATCACGACGGACAGTGGCGGCAGCTTCGGCTCGACGGTGAGTGGCTCCTGGTCCACTTCATCCTCACGCACGCGGAAATCGGAAGCGCCGAGTCCCTTGAGCGGTGCGCCCTCCTTGAGCACAGTAGCGAAAATCCGTACGTTCGGATACTGATCGGTATTGACTTCATTAATAATGACACGCGCACCGGCGGCGACTTCCTTTCCGGTGACGCGACGAGACATCGGCTGATCCTGGCCGTAGGCGCAGATAGCTGTGACCACCAGTAGTAGAAAGATAAATGGAAATTTCAGATACATCGTGTGTTTCTCCTTCTAAATGCGGTATGCATTCCCACCGTGATGCGGCACAATGCCTAACATGCGTGTTACCAGAACGGCATACAAGGCCTATCTTTCTGGTAAGTTAGCACAACATTTTGAACGATTTTTTGGCTTCCTCAAGGTCCCTTTTGAATTATCGCTGTCCCTCATCGTGACGTCGTCTTCCTGCTTATTGCTGCTTCAAATACTTCATTTGGATATTCGGCGCAATGAGCCACGCGCCCTCAGGTCGCTGAGGGAGGACACTCTGGATCGCGGTTACGATTTTTTGGACATCATCGGACTGGGACGCAAGCTCTTTTGCCTTTTGATCAAATATAAGAATATACTCTTTCATATCATCAAGATCATTCTTACCCGAGAGAGGGCCATGGCCGGGGATGATCTTTTCTACATCCATGGACTTGATGTCCTCCAGTTCTTTAACCCACTCCTCGATATTTCCTTCACCGAGGAATGGATGGTACTTCGTAAAAAGGATATCACCGGCGAAAAGAACTTTCCTGCCAGGTAGATACACCAGCGTATCTCCGTCGGTGTGCGACGGACGGGCATGAATCAATTCGATCTGCTGACCGCCGATATTGATTGACATTCTATCGCCATAGGACAAAATGGGATAGGCCAGCGTCGTTCCTTTCATATCCTTTGGTGTAAGGCCGAATTCCCCGATATTCTTAAGGGTCTCCTGTGCGCTTTTCTCCATGGCCTTCTTGTCGTTTTCCTGCGCGATGACGACCGCACCGAGTTTGACGAATTCAGAGTTGCCGAACGCATGGTCAAGGTGATAATGCGTATTCACAACATATCTGATAGGCATACGGGAGATGGTTCGGATGTCTCGGATGAAACGCTTTGCCTCTTTGGCGGAAATCAGCGTATCCACGACCACAATACCATCCTTGCCAATAATGATGCCCGCATTAGCCCCGAAACTATTATCTTTAGAACTGTTTTTTGTGTCCACATAAGCATAGACATTTTCAGCGATCTGCGTCAATTTATTCGCGGCAAATACGCGGTCACAGAATGCGAATAGTACTAGAACCAGCACCAACAACTTCCCTATGATGACTAGAAGCTTCTTCATAATTATACTCCTATTTATAGCTTAACGATGTGCGTTAACGGTTCGCGGCGATCTTCCGCGCGTCCGAGTACAGACGCTTTTTGGCAGAAGCCCTATCTTTTTTTATCAGCTGAGATTCACCCGATTCGATTCTCTTATTAGTGAATCAAAGCCAGCTTTCGCATCCGGTGAAAATTCATGAAATCGTATTAATTTTTCGCACGGTTTTTTATCACACATTGCACAGTTTGCAACTTTTTTTTCTATACCGCATTTCCTTATTTCACATTGTTGGCAATAACCGATCAGTTTTCCTCCTACAAAAAGACAACCATCACAGTTGATATCTTCTGGCTTCAATTTTAATCTAAATTTTTTTTTGTACAATTCGACCGTTTTCACTCTGGCAGCGTCATCATTCGCTTGAGTAGCCAAATACGTGGGACAATTCGTACAAACAAGACCACAATACGCAGTCATCTTTGGCATTATGTTTATCCTTCCTTTTGAGTTGCTAACGAGTCTGTCGAAAAAGCCCCTTCTTTTATGCAATAATTCATAATTGAGACCTGCTTCTGATGTTACTCATCTTTGCTCATCTATTGTCATCGACCACTCTCCGTCAGCATTATTGACCCCATAGTATCCCGGGCCGGATTGATGGACAACTCTGGGACGATCATATCGGATAAAATGCCCGCGGATCGTATAACGATGGCCTGCGAGGAATGTCCCGGTTATCACCTGCGAGCTTCCGCGATATTGCACGGGGTCGTAGCGACATTCAATTTCGTATGTTCCGGGCAATACCTCGAAGGTCGAATTCTCTAAATCACAGCCACCCTTAGTACTACCGATGCCGCAGATTGCCAACGGGGGTTGGGCGGAGATAAAAACTACCTCTTCTGGTCCCCTCCTGGGTCCTGGATAGAACTTGGGGTTTGATCGACAGCCTGTGCATAGTATTAATAACAACAGGATGCCGACCACGGTGAGGGATTTAACTTGATTCACATTGGATGAATTTACTTGCTGTAAATCGCAATTTTTCATGGTTTCCTTCACTACCGACAGTGATATTGTCTGGGTGCCCATTTTACATCCCCGCGGATCATGACGCCGTTCTCAAACCGTAGCGCACAAACCATGGACGCTGTGCTACATCGGCTAACATCATTTGAATTTTTTTCTGAGAATCCAACTTGATCGAATGGTATTTGCATCCGCGCATCTGCCCAAGCATCTGCGCTGCCATGATGGCTACCACCTCATCCGCATCATGCAGTCGAGAAAGACAGGCTTCATCGGTTGGCCACCTATGGGGGTTGGGGCGTGCCCCTGTCTTGATCGCAGTCATGACCTGGTGAATTCTGCGCTGAAGGGCGGGTGCCGCTTTGTCTGCCGCCCAGCCCATGTAGGCGAATTCATGGGACCCCATCTGAAGCAAGATTTCCTCAGCCATTGTCCGCACAATTGGGTCGGGGTGAAGAAGTCGGTGGGCCTGACACACGGGCACGCAATTGCATGTACAAATCGCGCCGGGTGGAACCGGACTGGGCGAGCACGGCTCAGTCCATGACCTGCCCGGACTCGTGACCGGGGCAGGTTGCTTGATAGGCATTGTGCCGGAAACGCAATTGCAGGTGCAGATTGCACCGGCCGGCAGAGGCAATCCGCAAGGGAGTAAATATGTAACGGTCTGGCCGTATTCGTTTTGTCGTATAAATTGATTGACCTTTTTGTCTTGCTCCAGCGTTGCCG
>JBAQGR010000664.1:0-1717 GCA_049287895.1 Desulfatitalea sp. | reverse complement strand
CTACACGCCCGTCGCCTGACGATCACCCATCCGGTTAATGGTCAACGAATGATTTTTGAAGCGCCTTTGCCCAATGCCTGGCGGCTTTGGGGAGGAAAACATGCGTTTTGGGCGCAGTAATTTCCTATGGTCAAGATGGGCAAGAATCGTAGGGTGCGTGTTTGCAGCACTGCTGTAAACATCATGGCGGCCGGTTGGCCGCACGTTTCTGCTTGGCTTCCAAGAGGATGCGATGAACCGACACATGTACCCCGAGGCGAGGCACGACCGGGTGAGGACGGCGTTGATAGCTTTTCGCCTTCAGCCAGCGGTCAGTCCAGGCACCACTGAACAGCTCTCGCAGTCGCGATTTTACCTCCTTCGCCTGCCAAGGTCGATCTACGCGAGCCGCCCATTGTTCGGCGTCCCACATGACCGTGCAGGCCGTCAGTTCACGTTCCACATCCAAGAACAATTTTTCCGTGGAGACGGTTTTCGGGTCGCGTCGCTGCACGGCGGCAAGGGACGCCCGAATCACTTGGATCATGTTGTACAACAACAGACAGAAGGCGACTTGAAAGACGGTCGCCTCCGGCGAGCCTCCAATCAGCGTCTCGAGATGAAACACCTCGGTGACCTGCTGGAACATCCGCTCGATGCTCCAGCGCTCTGCGTACAGCGTGAGCAAATCATTCGCCGGATAGGCTTCCGCGTCCAAGAGATCGGTCAGCAAGACGATGGCCTCCTCCCCGGGACGCAACAACGTGATGCGACGCACCCGGCGGCGGCGTTTGTCCTTGGGGCCGCCGATCCAGCCCCAGTCCTCGACATCTTTACGTCCCAACGCATCGCAGCCCTTCTGCAGTGGCTGCGACTCATCCTTGTGAAATTTCAACTTTTTGTTGTATCGCACGAGAAAATGGTCGTTTTCCTCCGTGAAGTATGCCGTCTGCACGAGGTCGGCGAACTGCCGATCGGCCAACCACAGACGCGATCCGGCGAAGCGTCGGCGGACCTGGGGCAACACCTCGGGCACGAACTTCACGTCATTGGCGTCGCCGTCGCGGTCGGCACGCATGACCACGGCCAATCCGCTCTCATAATCCACCGCCACCAGTGCCCGTCCGCCGAGCACGCCCCCGCTTATGCCGCGCAGCGGCTTGAGCCGTTTGGCGACGTGCTTGATGGCTTTTCCATCGAGCACGTTCACTCGAAACTCCTGCAACGACGCCGGCACCTTCTGCAAGCTCGTTTTCGGAAACACTTCCCGCAACCGGTCCGTACATTCGGCCAGAAATCCTTCGCTGAGCCCAATGGGCACGCGTCGGAGCTTTCCGAACGCGGCTTGAATCGATACCGGCAATTGGCCAGTTTCTTTGCCGCGTTCGAAGCTTTGTCTTCCGCTGCCACGGTACACCAACAGGGCGTCATGCATCAACTGGACGAGCACGTGGAACTCCAGTATTTTCGTGTAGCACCGTTGCCGCAGTCGCTGAAAGAGGTTTTCCAATTGTTCTTGGCCGACCGCAAATCGCCACAATGTCAACACCGCCTCGGCCAACGGCACGCGCCGCCAAGCCGCCGAATCAGTCGCTTCCATGCGTCATCTCCTTATTCCGAGACCAAACCTACATGCCTAAGTCTCGCCAAACAAGGAGGTTGTGTCCATAACAGATGTTTACAGCAGTGCTGCTTGCACGCACCCTACGGCAAACCGCCATAATCTTTTACTGCACCC
>JBAQGR010000663.1:0-3160 GCA_049287895.1 Desulfatitalea sp. | reverse complement strand
AAGGCCCGAACGGTGCCCGGCCCGAATGGGACGGGTAAATGAAATTGGCAAGTAGGAGGTGCGTACTTATGAGCATACGGCCACGGCAGATGGAAATGTTCGTAGCGTCGCAGACAGCCGAACGCCTGGGAGCGAACGACCGGCTACTGGAAATGATCCTGGAGCGCCGGAATATGTTCAGGGCATTAAACCAGGTTCGTGCCAACAAGGGAGCCCCCGGCATCGACAAGATGAGCGTCAAGAAAATAGGGGGGTACCTCAGGCGGCACTGGCCCAAGATCAAGGAAGACTTGCTCAGTGGTCAATACAGACCTTTGCCCGTGAGGAGGAAAGAAATCGACAAGCCCGATGGCGGAATTCGCCTACTTGGCATCCCAACCGTTTTGGACCGGGTGATCCAACAAGCCATTGCCCAGATAATGGAACAGATCTGGGACCCGACCTTTTCCGAGTTCAGCTACGGGTTCAGGCCCGGAAGATCGGCCCACGACGCTGTTTTGCAGTCCAAGCAATATCTGCTTGACGGATACACCTACGTTGTCGATATGGATTTATCGAAGTTCTTCGACAGGGTGAACCACGACCGGCTGATGAGCCGACTGGCAACGAGGGTGAAAGACAAACGGGTACTGAAGTTGGTACGCCGCTACCTCAACGCCGGGACGATGATCAACGGCGTGATCACCCATGCTGATGAAGGAACTCCCCAGGGAGGCCCAATGACTCCCCGAACGCAAAAGATAACTTGGCGCCTCCTCCCGTCCAGATTCCTCAGGTGGTTTTTTTGCACCGGTGACCGGGATGGAATGTCTGATTTTAATAGCTTCTTTGTGGATCAGAATTTCTTTAACCACCAGCCGCAGGATTTTCTGACGTTCAATCACGTCGAGTGTCTCCGCGGTGCTGCGTAAACGTTCCAGGAAACCCTCAACGTTCTCTGCCAAACGAAGAAATGTTTGCTGGTCGGCAGCGATGGCCTCCAGGCTTCGAAGCTCTGCTTGCAATGCCTCGCTTCTCCTACGTAACAATGGCATTCGACTGCGCAATTGGTCGAGTTCCAGAAGACCTTCCTGGTATGCATCCAACAATTTTTCTATGCCCTTTTGTTGGCGGGTGATTTCCTTGTCAAGGACTTCCTTTCTCTTTTTGGTCGGATTTGATTCCTGTATTTCTTGGAGTCTCCTCTGGATCTCCCGGCGAATCAAGGCAGGGTCCTCCAGCAATCCAATGACCTGTTGCCAAATGATTCTGTCCAAGTAGTCTTGCCGGATCGGTTTGCTTTGACATACTCGACCGTTGACGTGACGATAATCGTCCGAGCCTAGACAGCGATAATAATAGATTTTCCGGATAGATGTCCGGGTAGATGTACGATAATATGCATAGCCGCATTCACCACAAATCAGCATCCCATACAACAAAGTCGGTTCGATTGTCCGTCGAGAAGAAAAACGTTTATTCTGCTCCAATCGTTCTGCGGCCAGGGAAAAGGTCTCGTCATCGATTATTGCCGGAACGGCGATTTCAATCCACTCCTGTTTCGGCCGCTCCCTGTGGCTGCTGCACCGTGGAGAATAGCCTCCTTGTTGACGCAACGGGCGAGTGATCCTTTGCCTCGGCGCAGACTCCGTTTTGCCAAAACATGCCCGACCGACATAGGCAGGATTACGCAACATGGCCCAGATTGTCGAGCGCTCCCAGCGAGATATCTTCTTGCGAGTGGGTATTTCCTGATCATTCAGCCACCGTGCAATTGCACCGATGCTGAACCAGGCTCCCGTGTACAGCCCGAAAACCTTGCGAACCACCTCAGCCTCTTGTTCTATAATTTCGTAGTACGAAGCGGATGTATCGGTTTTCTTGGCATAGTGGAACCCATAAGGAGCTCCGGAAAGCACATTTACCGAACCGGCTTTAGCGCGATATCGTTTCCCCCGCCGGGTCCGTTCAGCGATTTGCGTCCGTTCGTATTCGGCGATCATTCCCTGGAACTGAAGCAGTAATTGCTCTTCCGGCGTGGAAGCCCGGGGCGATTTGATAAAAACAATCTCTACTCCATGCCGGGAAAATTCCTCAACCAGCAATACCTGGTAGGCGTATTTGCGACTCAGGCGATCCGGCGAATAAATCAATACGCTCTCAATTTGTCCCTCCGCGGCCAAATCACGGACTCTTTCAAGACCAGGCCGGATCAAGGTGGCGCCGCTATACCCTTCATCCTGAAAAATCCATTCAGCGGGAACCGTGTAGCCTTCCTGTTGGGAATGTTCGATCAACGCCGCAGTCTGGCTGGCAATCGTCTGTTCTTCCTTTTGTCGGTCCGATGATACTCGAGCATAGATCGCTGCAGCCTTCACAATCCCCTCCGGATTCTTTCCTCGCATATTCTTTAACAGAGTTGGTACGCCAATATTTATCAGGGACAAGAAGATGGTATGCCTGGCCGATTTTTGGTGATGACAACCGGTCAAAGCTGTATTCCAACTCAATTGCTCTTTCCGTTTCTCTTGGCTTTGCCACTCCTCCGACCTTTGTAGAGTAAGACTTCCAAAGCCTCTGTGACTACTTCGCTTATCGTTTGCCCCTTCAATTGGGCGTATTGGCGTATCTCCTGCGTGAGATTTTCGGAGAGCTTGACCGTGAATGCAATTTTCTGGTCTGGCACTGGAATCTGTTTGCCGGCAGATTCGGCCTCTTTCACGTACCGATATGCTTGTCGTTTTGATATTCCGTATTGGGTTGACAGCGTTGTTACTGTCTCGGCAAGAGAACCGGAGTCCTTGAGCAAGTTCATCGCCATGTTGACTCTCTTTATATGCTCGGTATTTGAAGATTTTGCCATGCGTCATATTAATACAACCACATATGTCATATTGTCAAGTATTATTCCAACTTCGCTGATAGTGGATTACATGGAAAAATTCAAAGTTATCTTTTGCGTTCGGGGAGTCATATCGCCACTGCTTTCCAACATTGTTCTAGACGAACTGGACAAGGAGTTGGAAAAGCGGGGGCATAAATTCGTCAGATACGCCGATGACTTCAGGATCTATTGCAAAAGCCTCAAGGCGGCGCAACGGGTCAAAACGAGCATTACGAAGTTTTTAACCGGAACGCTCAGACTCAAGGTAAACGAGGAGAAAAGTGCGGTCAGCCGTCC
>JBAQGR010000662.1:0-6879 GCA_049287895.1 Desulfatitalea sp. | reverse complement strand
CTGTCGAACAGTTGCGAACGCCGGATGGGCTTGGTCAGGTAGGCCGCAAAGCCAATGACTTTCATCGCGGCCGCGTCGCCGCGCATGCCTTGAGACGTGAGCATAATGAGCAACGTCTCTTTGAGCTCGGGGTCGGCCTTGATGCGCCGGCCCAATTCGGCACCGTCCATCTCCGGCATCCGATGGTCTGTTATGACCAGGTCAAAAGGGGCGCCCACTTTGGCCACGGCGCGCATCATCGAGAGCGCCATTTCACCATCCCTGGCCGAATCGCTGCTGCAGCCCCAGGCAGCCAGGTACCCGGTCAGGATCTCCAGGTTGGTCCTGTTGTCGTCCACGATGAGAATGCGCTTGCGGCGAATCTCCTCGGGCATCACAATCTGAAGGTTCTCGACACATGGCTGCTTTTCGAACTGAGCGGTAAACCAGAAGGTCGAGCCAGCGCCCGGTTCGCTCTCCACTCCGATTTCGCCGCCCATCAACTCCGCCAATTTCTTGGATATGGCCAAACCCAGGCCTGTACCGCCGTACTTGCGCGTGGTGGACGCATCCACTTGGTGGAAAGATTTGAACAACCGCTGCTGGCTCTCTTTGGATAGACCGATGCCGGTATCGCGTACCTCGAACCGGACATTGACGTGCAATTCGGTCTGCTCTTGCGGCGTGATCCAGATAACGACCTCACCTGTTTTGGTAAACTTGATCGCGTTGCCGGCCAGGTTGGTGATGACCTGGCGCAGCCGTCCGGGATCACCGCGCAGCAGCGAGGGGATATCGATGTCGACGCGATAGGCGAATTCCAACCCTTTCTGGTGGGCCTGCATGGCCGGAAGCTCCACCATTTCCGCCATCGCTTTGCGCAAATCGAAATCCAGAATCTCCAGATCGAGCTTGCCGGCCTCAATCTTGGAAAAATCCAAAATGTCGTTGATTATAGTCAGCAGGCCGTCCGCACTGCGTTTGCCGGTTTCCACGAAATCGGCCTGTTCCGCGTCCAGGTCGGTGCCCAGTAACAGGTTGTACATGCCGATGATGCCATTCATGGGAGTGCGGATTTCGTGGCTCATGTTTGCCAGAAACTCGCTTTTGGCCCGGGTGGCTTCATCGGCCTTGATCTTTTCCTGTCTCAATGCCTCCAGCGAATTTTCGTATTCATTCACGGCCTCTTTGAGCATATTGCCCAGAACTTCGGATTTGCGCTCGGACCGATCGAGCTGAACCTGAAGTCGTTTAATCGTTTGTTCCAGTTCTATAGTCATGTCCAAGGTACTATTCGCCGATTACGGTCATTGTAACGGTTTCATTATGGAAATAAGAGTGATCAAGATTACCGATAGGCGCATATTCGCCATACGTATAAAAGCCGATAACCGGCACATCCCGGCCGATCACATCTTGAATGGCGAGGATCTCTTCATTGGTCCTGGAACCGAGAACGATCTTGCGCGCCATACAGGAATAGAGGAAGATCGCTTTGGTTTTCAAAGTAGCGCTGCCGCCCTGAAGCTTGGTCAAAGCCAACTGAGCTGCATGTCTTGCTGCTTGAATGATATCCTCCTCGTTGCCGATGGTCATTTTTACGGATGCACCTTCCGGTACATCGCCGGCAAAGACAATGGCTCCGGATTGCCGGTCCACGCCCATGGTTGCCCGACACAGAAAATAACTGTCATCTTCCACATCGCCATAGGGCCCCAGCAATCCAAGGGGATATTCCACTCCAACCGCCGGCAGGAGCGCAGCATGTTTTCCCAAGAATTTCTCATAGGCTTGCAAGGCAGGCTGCCCATCCAATTCATACACTACGTTTTCAACAGACCGGGTCACCTTCTTGGTGATGCCTACCGGGAACCAGCCGCAGGCCGTACCGGTTCCCAAGGCAAAATCGCCTTCAAAGGCCACCCCAACGATACTGTCAGTCAATACCCGATTTTGGAAATACTGATATGTGCGTTTGAAATCACCTGAATCACCAGCTGTACCGCCCGCAATTTTGATGTCGTCACCAAGGCTTGCTTTTAGACCTTGGATGATTTTATCGGCATTGCCGCAAAGACCATCGGAAAAAATCTGGATATAGCGACAATTGAAACCTTGGAAACTTTTCCCCAGTTCAACACCGGCCCCGTAGGAATCCTTGGAAAGCTGCTCAACGAATGAGGTATGAAATCTGATACGGTCGGAAACCATTGCCATCATGACCACCGAGTTCACGCTCAAACCGGCGGTGGAGATTTCGCCGTCGGTAGTACAACCGATGATCGGGATACCGGGTGCTATTGAAGCGATGCCGTCCAAGAGTCGTTGCTGATTGTACGATACGGAGGCGAAGGCCCACAGCATATCCGGTTTCCCAGACAATTTAGCAATGGCTGTCTGCGCGACTTCCCTGCCGGCATCAAATCCATCCTGGCATGTGCTTGTAGCGCTGAAGGCTTGGATCATAACCAAACGCTCCCCTTTCGAAATCCATACCATAGTTTAGTCGCCAAAAACTCCATATTTTGGTTTCCTTGTCCTGAAATCACTTTCAGCCAACCGGGATGATTATCACCAGGTACTGCCATAGCCGTTTCTCCTTTCTAAGAACCATTGGTTAAATAAAATAACTAGGATGATAGATATATCGTCGTGATGAATAACCGATAGAATGATCGGCCGTAAGTTCAAAATCATTAGTTTTTTTGCGGTTAGGGGCTGTTGAAACGGTACAGAGGCAACATTGCAGTGAGGGCAGGGTACCTCTGCCTTGAGCCATCGGTCCAGGGTTGCCAAAGGCAGGCCCCGATCGGGGAATGAAACAACCCGTGTAATGGGTCACTTTACGTTACCTAATTGTAATTTTGAGTCATCATGCATTCAGAAAGAACTGAAACTGTGTCGTAATCGCCGATTCCAACAGTATCAATATTGACATCGCCCTCTCCAATCCGATACACAATCAACTTGATTGCTGCGCGTTGGCCGGTGCGGCACAGGACGACGACTAATATGGGGCGCTGTTTGTTCAATAGCTGTTTCAGGATGGATGGGACCATGGCCATAGCGCGGATCAACCGTCAATTGGATCGCATCGGTGTGCCCTATGAGGTCAACGAAAGCCGGATCGATGCATTTCTGGATGAGCTGGAAACTGTGGACCCCGCCGAAAATCAGGCCTACTGGCTGATTCTCGCCAGACTGACCGAAGTGACCTTGCTGTGCGCTGGGCACTATACCGACCATTGTGAGTTTTCCGCTGCCGGCGATTTATTGGTCAATCCACGTAAAATAATGATTCACATCAAGGGCCGAGCCGACGCTTTTACCAAGGAGCAGCACAGACCTTTGAGCAACCAGTTGGCTTGCATGGCGCTGACGGGGAAAGACGGGGCGCGTGTATCAATGCGCGAAGCGGCGTGCGAAACTGTGACTCCAGCCCTCTTGCCCGCGTTGCGCGAGCGGTTGACCCAGGCAGATTGTTTCGGAGTGGAATGAGCCTATGAAAGTACTTCCCGTGGAACAGGCCGTGGGCATGATTCTGGGACACGATGTGACCCGCATCGTGCCCGGCGGCGCAAAGGGGCCGGCCTTTCGCAAAGGGCACGTCATTCAGTTGGCCGATGTGCCTACCTTCCTCGATATCGGCAAGCAACATGTCTATGTGCTCGATCTGCCGCCGGGTATGCTCCATGAGGACGAAGCGGCCCAGCGCCTGTCCCGGGCCGCGGCCGGAGCCGGGCTCACCCTGACCACGCCGACCGAAGGCCGGATCAATATGGTGGCGGCGATCAACGGCCTGCTCAAGATCGATGTGCCTGCGCTGCACCGACTCAACGCCCTGGAAGCGATCGCCTTGGCGACCGTGCACACCAACCACCAGGTGGCCGCCGGCCGGCCTGTGGCCGGTGTGCGCGTCATTCCATTGGCCATCGCCGAAGAGAAGATCGTTGCGGCCGAGCGGATCTGCCGAGAGGCGTTCCCGCTGATCCAGATCAAACCGTTCCAGGCCTTGCGAGTGGGTATGGTGACCACGGGCAGCGAGGTGTACCATGGCCGTATCCAAGACCAATTCGGACCGGTGGTAAAGAAGAAATTTGCCCACCTGGGCAGCAGCATCAGCCGTCAGATCCTGGTCTCTGACGAGGTGGCTATGACCGCCGAGGCTATCCAGACCCTGATCGCCGAGGGGGCCCAGATGGTGGTGGTCACCGGCGGCATGTCGGTAGACCCCGACGACCGCACGCCGGCCGGTATCCGCGCCGCGGGCGGCGAGGTGGTCACTTACGGTGCGCCCATCTTTCCCGGCGCCATGTTCATGCTGGCCTATATCGGCGACATCCCGGTGCTCGGGCTCCCGGGCTGCGTGATGTACTACCAGACCAGCATCTTCGACCTGGTGGTGCCCCGCTTGGTGGCCGGCGAGCGGCTGCGACGGGAAGATATCACGGTGATGGGCCACGGCGGTTATTGCGAAGGATGCCCCGAGTGCCGCTATCCGGTCTGCGGATTTGGTAGCGGATAGGGAAGAGAACTGCAACTTTCAAACGAAAACGCTTATAAAATGGCATGGAACTCATAAAGAAGGAGAGATGCATTATGATTAAACGGATGATCCAAGTCAACGGAGTCGCCCGGCAGATCGTTGCCGCGGCCGATGAAAGTCTGGCCAATGTGTTGCGCGAGCAGTTGGGTCTCACCGGCACCAAGATCGGCTGCGGCCAGGCCCAGTGCGGCTGCTGCAGCGTGATCCTGGACAACAAACTGGTGCGCTCGTGCGTCACCAAGATGGCCAAGGTGGCCGATGGCGCCTCGGTGGTCACGGTGGAAGGCATCGGCAATCCCGCCAACCTGCATCCCATCCAACTGGCCTGGATCGTCCACGGCGGGGCCCAGTGCGGCTTTTGCACCCCCGGCTTCATCGTTTCGGTCAAGGCCCTGCTCGATGAGAACCCCAAACCGTCCCGGGAAGAGGTGCGCGAGTGGTTCCAGAGCCACCGCAATGCCTGCCGCTGTACCGGCTACAAACCGTTGGTGGATGCGGTCATGGATGCGGCCAAGGTGCTGCGCGGCGAAATGAAAGCCGAAGCGCTGCTCTTCAAGATGCCCAAGGACGGCCAGATCTGGGGCAGCAAATACCCGCGGCCCACGGCCGTGGCCAAAGTCACCGGCACCTTGGACTACGGCGCCGACCTGGGAATGAAGCTGCCGGCCAATATGCTGCATATGGCTCTAGTTCAGGCCAAGGTGTCCCACGCCAACATCAAACGCATCGATACCTCCGAGGCCGAAAAGATGCCCGGCGTCGTCAAGGTGGTGACCGCCAAGGATGTGAAGGGCAAGAACCGCATCACCGGTCTGATCACCTTTCCCACCAACAAGGGCGACGGCTGGGACCGGCCCATTTTGTGCGACCAGAAAGTCTTCCAGTATGGCGACGCCATTGCCATTGTCTGCGCGGAAAATGAATACCAGGCCAAGCACGCGGCCGAAAAAGTCAAGGTGGAGTTGGAAGAGCTTCCGGCCTACATGAGCGCGCCGGCGGCCATGGCCGAGGATGCCCTGCAGATCCATCCGGGCACGCCCAACGTCTACTTCGAACTGCCCGTGGTCAAAGGCGGGGAGACCGCGCCCATCATGAAGTCGGCGGCCCATGTCGTGGAAGGCGAGTACTACCTGCAACGCCAGCCCCACCTGACCATGGAGACCGATGTCGGCTTTGCCTACTTCGACGACGAGGAGCGCCTGACCATTCACTCCAAGAGCATCGCCATCCATCTGCACCTGGCCATGATCGCGCCGGGTATCGGTATCTCGCCCAATAAGCTGCGCCTGGTGCAGAACCCCGCCGGCGGCACTTTCGGCTACAAATTCAGTCCCACCATGGAGGCCCTGGTGGGCGTGGCCTGCATGGCCACCGGCCGGCCGGTCTACCTGCGCTACGACTACTATCAGCACATCACTTACACCGGCAAGCGGTCGCCCTTCTGGATGAAAGTAAAGCTGGGCGCGGACAAGAACGGCAAGCTGTTGGCCATGGATACCGATTGGAGCGTGGATCACGGGCCATACTCCGAGTTCGGCGACTTGCTCACCCTGCGCGGTGCCCAGTTCATCGGTGCCGGCTACGGTATCCCCAACATCCGCGGCATGGGACGCACGGTGTGCACCAACCACGCCTGGGGCTCGGCCTTCCGGGCCTATGGATCGCCCCAGAGCTTCTTTGCCAGTGAAAGCCTGATGGACGAACTGGCTGCCAAGATGAACATCGATCCGCTCGAGCTGCGGGCACGCAACATCTACAAGCCCGGTGACACCACCCCCACCGGTCAGACCCCAGAAGTCTTCCCGTTCCCGGAGATGGTCGAGAAGTTGCGGCCGCTCTATAAAGCGGCCTTGGAAAAAGCCAAGAAGAGCTCCTCGGCCGACATCAAGCGCGGTGTGGGCATTGCCCTGGGCATCTACGGCTGCGGCCTGGACGGCCCGGACGGCTCCCAGATCCGCGTGGAACTCAACGCCGACGACACCATCACCGTTTACAGCAGTTGGGAAGATCACGGCCAGGGCGCCGACATGGGCGCTTTGGGCACGGCCCACAAGGCGCTGCAACCGTTGGGCATCGCTCCCGAACGGATCCGGCTGGTGATGAACGACACCGCCATCACCCCCGTCAGCGGGCCTTCGGGCGGCAGCCGCCAGCAGGTGGTCACCGGTAACGCCATCAAGAACGGCTGCGAACTGCTGCTGGCTGCCATGCGCAAGAAGGACGGCTCCTATCGGACCTTTGCCGAAATGACGGCCGAAAACATTGTCGTGAGCTACTCGGGCAAATGGACCGCCTCCGTGGCCAGCAACTGCGATCTGAAAACCTCCCAGGGTAAGCCCTTCTCGGTCTACATG
>JBAQGR010000661.1:0-4974 GCA_049287895.1 Desulfatitalea sp. | reverse complement strand
GTCTGGGACATGGGGCGTTGGCCGAGCACTTCGCCGCTGAAGAGAAAATCGAATCCCTGGGCCTGCATGAAAAGGCCGGCCTTGCGGAACATCAGGGTATGACAATCCATACAGGGGTTCATGTTCTTGCCGAAGCCGGCCGGCGGAGCTTGCAGCATGGTCAGGTAGTCGTCGGTGATCTCCTGGACATGCAGCGCGATGCCGGTTTGGGCCGCGGCCCGGCGGGCTTTGTCCGCCGAGAAGAAAGGTGTTTCGAAGCTGATCCACTCCACGTGGATGCCCTGGCGGCGCAGCACCAGCGCCGCGAGCATACTGTCCAGACCTCCGGAGCAAAGCCCCAGAGCGCGGACGGTTTTGGCGATCGAGGTCATCATGGAAAGCGGGCACTCCTCTCTTGGATTCGTCGCCCCATTCTTATGGGAGGGGCCGGCCAAATGTCAAATGGCATTCCAATTTTCGCGAAATATCGTCGTGTTTACATCCGCCTGGAATCGTGCTATCGCTGGGCCGCTTTGACCAGAGTAAACGATGTGTCGAAAATCAGCCATGACAGGGAAGATCTTCCATGACGACCGAACGCGAATCCATCGAGTTTGATGTGCTCATCGTCGGCGGCGGGCCGGCGGGACTGGCCTGCGCCATCCGTTTGAAGCAATTGGCCCGGCAAAAGGGGCAGACATTGGAAGTGGCCCTCATCGAAAAAGGGGCCGAGATCGGCTCCCATGCGGTCAGCGGCGCGGTGTTGAACCCCAGCGCCCTGGCCGAGTTGATGCCGGACCACAGGGTCCAGGGGTGCCCGGTGGAGGCGGTGGTGCGCGGGGATGCCTTTTACTACCTGACGGCCAACAAGGCCATCGCCATGCCCATGACACCCCGCTATCTGCACAATCAAGGTTTCTACATCATCAGCCTGTCGCGGTTTTGTAAATGGCTGGGCCAGAAGGCCGAAGAGATGGAGATCAATCTGTTTCCCGGATTCGCCGGCCAGGAGGTGCTCTACGCCGAAGACGGCCGCACGGTGGTCGGCGTGCGCACCGGGGACAAGGGGTTGGGCAAACAGGGCGAACCCAAATCCAATTTCGAGCCGGGCATCGACCTGCTGGCCAAGGTGACTGTTTTCGCCGAAGGGGCGCGCGGCAACCTGGTCAAAACCATGGCCGCGCGGTTGGGGCTCTACGACGGCCGGCTGCCGGCGGTATACGAAACCGGCATCAAAGAGGTGATTCAACTGCCCGAGGGCGGGAATTACTTCGCCCTGCGCGCATACAACGATATGCATCTGATGGGCTATCCCC
This sequence comes from Desulfatitalea sp., assembly GCA_049287895.1. Lineage (GTDB taxonomy): Bacteria > Desulfobacterota > Desulfobacteria > Desulfobacterales > Desulfosarcinaceae > Desulfatitalea. The sequence continues at coordinate 3,679 of JBAQGR010000661.1, read as the reverse complement.
TGGGCCTGGGTACGCCGGGCGGCGGTTTTATCTATGAAATGACCGAGAATCGCATCGCCATCGGCTACCTGACGGCCCTGTGCTACGACGATCCCATGCTCGATCCGTATGATATGTTCATGCGCTTCAAACGCCATCCCTTCGTGGCCGATATCATCAAGGGCGGCAAGGTGGTGGAGCAGGGCGCGCGTACGGTGACCACCGGCGGCTACTACACCCTGCCCAGGCTGGCCTTGGATGGCGCGGTCATCGTGGGCGGCGACGCTCAGATCCACAACACCCCGGCCATCAAGGGCATTCATGTGGGCATGAAGTCGGGCATGCTGGCGGCCGAAACGATTGCGGCGGCCGTGACCCGACAGGATGTGTCGGCCGCGGGGTTGGCGGCGTATCCCCAGAAGCTCGAAGCAAGCTGGATCAAGGCCGAGTTGTGGGAAGGGCGCAACACGGCCCAGGCCCTGGCCAAAAAGGGCCTTGCGAAGTTCATCCATCTGGGCGCCCAATACATCAACGGCGGCCGCGGGCTCAAAGACCCCATGGCCCTGGAAGCGGACGCGGCCACGCTCAAACCCCTGGCGGCCGTCGCGGCCGTTGCGGAAATCAAGGCCCAGTATGACGGCAAGCTCTATGTGGACAAGCTGACCGGCGTCTATCTCTCCAAGACCATGCACCGCGAGGACCAGCCGTCGCACCTGATCATTCCCGATCCTACAATATGCAGCGACCAGTGCTATCCCAAGTTCCGCTCTCCCTGCACCCGCTTTTGTCCCGGCAATGTCTACGAGCTGGAGCTGGACCCGCAGAGCGGCAAGGCGCACATCAAGCTGAACCCTTCCAACTGCTTTCACTGCAAGACCTGCGACATCAAGGACCCGTATGGCAACATCACCTGGCGCTGCCCGGAAGGCGGGGAGGGGCCGGGTTACACCATGGTTTAGCAGGCTGTTGGCAAACCCCGCTGAGTTCCTCTTAGGGTGGAGTAGATGGGGCCGCGGGTGTCAAAACAGGTTTTCATAGTGGAAAAAAGCGTGACACTTTTTTGACTGGATGCAACCTTGCACCCCACGCCGGACGGGCGGTCCGTTGCCGCCAACGCCCGCCGGAAGCCGTCCGGGCCGCAGCCAGTCCACTGGCATTGCTCTTGCTTCTTTGCGTTGTTTGGTGTTGGATGGAAGATACCAAAGGGTCCGAAAAAATCACGGGGTATGAAGATATCATAGGAGGTAGGCCATGGCGATCGCTCCAGGCAAAGAGCAAAAGATCAGAAGGATCGATTTCGTGTTGGACGCACCCGAGGCCCAAACGGTTTGTTTGGTCGGATCGTTCAACGATTGGTCGCTCACGAAGCATCCCATGAAAAAGGATGCCGGCGGTCAGTGGAAAAAGTCGGTGATGCTCTCCCCTGGCACGCACGAATACAAGTTCGTGGTGGACGGCCAGTGGATCGAAGATCCCCAAAACGAGCGTCGCATCCTGAACAGCTTCGGCAGTGCCAACAGCATCGTGCACGTCCGTAAGTGAGCGGTTATAACCGCCCCTTTTTGATGATCGCCACCAGCAGCCAGACGCCCATGAACCCGGCGGCCAGAAAGCCGATCAGGCCGATCAGGGAGATTCCATAGAGCATGGGTGGCATGTTGGAGATGACGATCAGCGCGGAGCCGATGATCAGGGCCGCGATGATGATCGAAAAGGAGATGCGGTTGCTGATCTGGTCATGGGTGCTCAGCATCTTGTCCAGATCCTTGAGCACCAGGTTCAGGGACATTTTCTTCTGGCGCAGGGCGTGGCTGATCTCCAGCAGGTCCTTTGGAAAGTCAGTTAGAAATTCATAGGATTGTTCCACCAGCCGGACCCCATCCTCCAACAGGCGCGCGGGGGCCAGGCGGGCCGTTTTTACCGCGCGGATAAACGGCGTCGCCGCCTCGATCATGTCAAATTCCGGATAGAGCTGCCGGGCGATGTTCTCGACCTGGGACAAGGCCTTGAGCATCAGGAAGATGTCCGGCGGAATGCGCATGCGGTTTTTGGTGGCCAGCTCCAAAAGGTGCTGCATCAGCTTGCTCAGCGAGATTTCGCTGAGCGGGCGGTAGAGATGACGGCCCACGAAATCGGCCACGTCCTTCTCCAGCGCCACCCGGTTCGGCTCCTCATCCCATTCGGTCAGCTTTAGAAGTACATCGGCCGTGCGCGGTTCATCCCGGTGAATCACACTCTCCACAAGGGTTACGAAGATCTCGCGCGTGGCACGGTCCACGGCGCCCATCATCCCGAAATCGATCAGGCAGATGACGTTGCCCGGCAGTACGAAGATGTTGCCCGGATGGGGATCGGCATGGAAAAAGCCGAAGGTGAAGATCTGCTTGAACAGGATGTCGGCGCCGCGCTCGGTAATCCGCTGCAGATCGAGCCCGGCCGCGGTGAGGCGTTCGGTATCGGACACTTTGATGCCGTCCACATATTCGATGGTCAGCATGCGTTGGGTGGCGAACTCACGATACACCTTGGGAACATAAACGGTCGGCTCGCCAAGAAACTGGCCGGCCACGCGTTCCATGCTGGCCGCCTCGATGGTGTAGTCCAGCTCTTTTTCGATGGAGCGGGTGAACTCCTCGACGATTTTCACCGGTCGATGAAACGAGAGCTCCTCGATGTGCCGCTCGGCCAGGGTGGCCAGGTGCAGCATGATCTCCAGGTCGACCTCCACGACTTTTTCGATGCCGGGCCGCTGGACTTTGATCACCACCTCGTCGCCGTTGTGCAGCCGTGCCCGGTGCACCTGGCCGATGGAGGCCGAGGCCAGCGGTTGGGGGTCGAGCTCGGCGAAGGTGAGCGCCGGCGGCCGCCCCAACTCAGCCTCGATGGTTTTGCTGAACTCATCGAAACCGAACGGCGGCACGTTGTCCTGGAGCTTGGCGAACTCGTTGACGAACTCCACCGAAACCAGGTCCGGGCGCGTGGAGAGCACTTGACCCAGTTTGATGTAGGTCGGCCCGAGCTCTTCCAGGGCCATGCGCACGCGTTCGGCGCGGGAGAGCTTCTCCAGGCGATCCCGGCGCTTGCGCACGATCATCTGCAGGCCGATTTCGATGTACTGCTCGATTTTCAGGGTCTCGATCAGATCGCCGAACCCATATTTGAAGAGTACCGCCAGAATCTGGCGGTAGCGGTTCAGGTGACGGTAGGTGCGTCCGATGACACCGATTTTTCGAATGCTGATCATGCTGCTCCGGCTGGCAATGCGGCCCGTGGTGCGCGTGGGGCCGGTCGGGCGCGCCTGAGCCGCGGGCTGCGGATACCCGCCCCCTGCGTTGGAAGGTGGTAACCGCCCCGCACCGGTCGCTGCGTCGCGGTCAGGCCGGCGGTCGGCGCCGGGGAAGGCCCCCTATTCGCTTTTGGGGGTCAGCGTGTTGACGATGCTCTTGAGCTCGCGGATCTCTTTTTTCAGCTCCTTGAGCTCATCGGTGGTGACGATCTTAGTCTTTTTGAGGAAATCCTTCACCGCGTCCTCGACCCGTTTTTCGAGCTTTTCCTGGGTTTCGTCGTAGCGCTTTTGCACGTCGTCCAGGAATTTGCGCCCCTCGGATTCGGACATCTCCCCTTTTTTCTGGAGCTCCTTGACCAGATCCTCTACTTCGTCCTTGGTCTTGAGCGCCAGGCCGATACCGGTCAACACCCC
>JBAQGR010000660.1:0-23723 GCA_049287895.1 Desulfatitalea sp. | reverse complement strand
CCTTCCAGCAGTGGATGGATCGTTTTTTGTGTGGGGCCTGCACCGAGCAGTTTCGGGCGGTGCGATCGCCGCTGTGCATTCAGTGCGGCCAGCCATTTGAGTCGTCCCACGGACCGGATCACACTTGCGGGCAGTGCGCGAAGCGCCCTTTTCGTTTCAGTGCCGCCCGGGCAGCCGGCCTGTATGAAGGTGCCTTGCGCACGGCGATCCATCAGCTCAAGTACCAGGGCCGCGACACTCTGGCCAAGCCGCTGGGACGACTCTTGTGGCAGACGTTGGGACGGCACTGGGACCCCGCCCAGATCGATCGGGTGGTGCCGGTGCCGCTGCATCCTCGCCGCTTACGCCAAAGAGGGTTCAATCAGGCCTGCGCCTTGGTGCAAGAGTGGCCCAGGCTGGCCGAGCGGCAAGCAGTGAAGGTTGCGGGCGACTGGATCGACCCGAGGATGTTGCGACGCCTTCGGCCGACACCGCCGCAAACCGGTCTGCCGCGCGAACAGCGCGTGACCAATATGACGCGTGCCTTTGAAGTGGACGGTCGCCGGGGCAGTCATCCCCTCCAGGCCCAGCGGGTGCTGTTGGTGGATGATGTGATGACCACGGGAACTACCGCCGATGCCTGCGCCCAAACCCTTTTGGCTGCCGGTGCGGCCGAGGTGCGCGTGCTTACTCTGGCCAGGGCCGTTACCACTTAGAGAAGGCTTTCGCATGCAATGGCGATGCAACCATGAGATGCGTTATTTGCAGTTCGGACCATTGGCGTCCATTCCGGGCGTTTGGCATGGTGTGTTCGCCCGCTACGCCGTCGATGCGCAGGGGGAGAGGCGCTCCTTCAATATCGGTTTGAATGGCCATGATACGGAAGCGCGCGTATGGGCCAACCGTCGGCTTATGTTGGCCCTCTACGGCGGCCGCCGGGCGGTGTACGCCCGCCAGGTGCACGGGGCCGAGGTCGCTGTCTGGGAAAAGCCGGAACCATCCGGGGCGACAATGCCGCCCGATCATTTCTATCTTTCAGGGGATGCCTTGGTCACCGATGCGCCGGGTGCGGCCCTGGTCATTCAGACGGCCGACTGCCAGGGCGTGATGATGGTCGATCCGGTCCGGCGTGTGATCGCCAATGTGCACTCCGGTTGGCGGGGCAGCATCCAAAATGTGATCGGCCGCACCGTGGCCACCATGGCCGACCGATTCCATAGTCGACCGGAGAACCTGGTATGCGGCATCGGACCTTCTCTGGGACCTTGCTGTGCTGAATTTATTCACTACCGCCAGGAGATCCCGGACCAGTACTGGTCCTATCGCCGGCCCGGGGATCTTTTCGATTTCTGGCGCTTGAGCATTGATCAGTTGGTGGCGGCCGGCGTGCCACGCCACCGGATCTCGGTCAGCGGGATATGCACCCGGTGCAACCCGCATCTCTTTTTTTCGTATCGGGGTGAAGGCCTGAAGGCCGGCCGATTCGCCGCCGTGATCGGATTGCTGCCCCAATGATACAAGGATGAATACGCAATGATTCAACAACCAGCGACTGTTTTATGGAACCAGCCAGTGGGGCCGGCCTGTTTTCGTCTGGGCCTGGCGTGCCCTCAGGGGTATGCGGCCGCTGTGCCGGGTCAATTCGTGATGATCCAGATCGGTCCGGAACTGACGCCACTGCTGCGGCGGCCCTTCTCCATATTTGGTTTGATAGGAACGGCCGGACATCCCGAAGGGATCGAAGTGCTTTATAAAGCGCTGGGCCGCGGCACTCACCAAATGGCCCAATGGACTCCAGGCCGGACAGTGGACCTGCTCGGACCGCTGGGGCACGGCTTTTCAGTGGCGCCCGGGGCGCGCCGCATCTATCTGGCCGCCGGCGGCATGGGCGTGGCTCCCATCCGTTTCCTGGCGGTTCATTTAATGGCCAATGGCCTCGATGCCACCCGTATGTGCCTTTTTTTGGGAGGCCGGAGCCAGGAGGATCTTCTGTGTCGGGATGAGTTCCGCTCCCTGGGCATTTCCGTCACCGTGACCACCGATGACGGCACGGCCGGCCGGCAATGCTTGATCACCGATCCGCTGGCTGAGGCCCTCGCCCAAGCGCCGCCAGACGCGGTATACGCCTGCGGTCCCCATGGTATGTTGCAGTGCGTGGCAGGCATCGCCGCCCAACATCGCGTGCCGTGTCAAATTTCCCTGGAAACCATGATGGCCTGCGGCATGGGAGCCTGCCTAGGATGCGCCGTGCCCGCCGCCGACCCCCAGGCAGGGTATCGCCATGTGTGCGCGGACGGGCCGGTGTTCGAGGTGGGCCAGGTGGATATGGGGTGACCGCAGATTTCGCATTGACTTGATACTTCGGCTGTGTTAGTTGCTCGTTTCTTAATGTACTCCCGAAACAGAGTGTTTGTGACTGCTCTTTTTTATGAAACGCGAGACCCGGCGCTACATCAAAGATTTGGCCTATTTCAGCACCATCGGCCTTTCCGTGGCGCTGTCGATCTTTATCGGTCTGGCCATCGGCGTCTATCTGGACCGACGCTGGGAGACGTCGCCGTGGCTGACCTTACTGTTTTTGTTGTTGGGCATTGCGGCCGGTTACCGGAACATCGGGCTGGCTATTAAAAAGAGCCGCCAGCTTTAGCCGGCGGCGCTATCGGGTGGAGAGTAGTGAATACCCAGGACCGGCTCATACAGTTCGTCAAGCGCGCCAATTGGATTCTCTTCGCGATGGCCGCGTTGGGAAGCCTATTACTGGCCCCGGTCGATGTGGCGCGGGGCATCATCGCCGGCGGACTGATCGTGACCGTCAATTTCCACTTGCTTTCCAGGACCTTGAGAAGGGCTCTGTCGCCGGCTCATCTGGCCTCCCACCACAGTGTTCTGGCCAAATACTACATCCGTTTCATCATTAGCGGCATCATTATTTTTGTTTTGATCAGTCAGCATTGGGTCAACCCGTTCGGGTTGTTTATCGGTTTGTCGGTCGTGGTCGCCAGCATCACCCTGGCCACGTTTGTGGAAATTAAGCGACTGATTTGCAAGGAGGCGGTGTAAGCATGGAACATCCCTATCTGTTTTTCGTGAAGTTGTTCGGGATTTTTGGTGAAGGGGCAGGGCATTTCGCGGCGAAGTACCCGTGGGTCATTTACTCGTGGGTGCTGATGGCTTTTCTGATCGTCGTCGGTGCGTTGGCAGCCAAAGGCGCTCAGTTGGTGCCCGGCAAACTGCAGAACCTGATGGAAGTGGTGGTTTCCGGCATCGAAGAGTTTATGGTCGACACCATCGGCGAAGAGGGCCGTTGGCTTTTGCCTCTGGCGGCCACAACTTTTCTCTACATCTTCCTGGGCAACTTGATCGGCATCATTCCCGGTTTCTTTCCGCCCACCGCTAACCTCAACACGACCGCCTCATGCGCTCTGACAGTGGTCATCTTTACCCATGTGATCGGCATCAAGTATCACGGTGTCGGGTATATCAAGCATTTCATGGGACCGGTGTGGTGGATGGCGCCGCTGATTTTCGTCATCGAGCTCATCGGGCATATGGCCCGCATCTTATCCCTCTCGTTTCGTCTTTTCGGCAACATGATGGGGCATGAAATTGTTCTGGCCATTCTCTTCGGCCTCGCCGGCGCCTTTTTCGCGCCGCTGCCCATCATGGCCCTGGGTATTTTCGTATCCTTCGTGCAGGGGTTCGTTTTCTTCCTGCTCTCGATCATCTATTTTTCCGGGGCCATGGAGCATGCCCATTGATATCGGTCGTGTTTGTTGAAACAAGAGCCGTAAAGGCTATTGAACGTTTTGGGGTTCATGGAAGAAGCCCACTATACCAACACATCACAAGGAGGTAGTTGAACACATGGAAGCACAAGCACTGCAGTTTTTTATCGCTTGCGTCACGGCTGCCGGTTTCGGCATCGCCATCGCGGCATTCGGTTGCGGTCTCGGACAGGGCATGGGCCTCAAGGCGGCCGTCGAAGGCATCGCCCGTAACCCTGAATCTTCAGGTAAGGTTACCGTGACCATGCTGATCGGTCTGGCCATGATCGAGTCTCTTTGTATCTACGCGCTGGTCGTCGCCCTGATCCTGATCTACGCTCATCCCCAGGCGGCCGCCATTGCTGGACTGCTCGGCGCGAAATAATCCCTGCTTTTTCTTTGCATTAAAAAGGGCATCGTCTGCATTGGCAAACGATGCCCTTTTTCTTTGACCGTTTTCAACTTCGCGCGCCAACGAAACCGGTTTAGGCCATTAGCACTGGTCTTAAAAACTGCCCCGTATAAGAGTCGGGCCGCAGGGCGATCTCTTCAGGTGTGCCAGTACCTATTAAGTAACCGCCGCCGTCGCCGCCTTCGGGGCCCAGATCGATAATGTGGTCGGCGCATTTGATCACATCCAGATTGTGCTCGATAATCACCACTGTGTTGCCGCTCGTAACCAATCGGTCCAGCACCTGGAGCAGTTGGCGGATATCTTCCATATGCAGGCCGGTGGTGGGTTCATCTAGAATATAGAGCGTGCGTCCGGTGCTTTTTTTGCTTAATTCGCGCGCCAGCTTGATCCGCTGGGCTTCGCCACCGGAAAGGGTAGTGGCCGACTGCCCCAGATGGATGTACCCCAATCCAACCTCTGCAAGGGTTTGCAGCTTTTCGCGGATAACGGCGATATTCTGGAAAAAGTCGATGGCCTGCTGGACGGTCATGTCCAGGACTTCGGCGATGTTCCTGCCTTTGAAGCGCACTTCCAGTGTCTCCCGGTTGTAGCGTTTGCCGCGGCACACATCGCACGGTACATATACATCGGGGAGAAAATGCATTTCGATTTTAATGATGCCATCACCCGTGCATGCTTCGCAGCGACCGCCCTTCACATTGAAGCTGAAGCGTCCCGGCTTATATCCCCGCATGCGCGCTTCGGTGGTCTTGGAAAAAAGGTCGCGGATAAAGGCAAGCAGACCCGTGTAGGTGGATGGATTGGATCGCGGGGTACGACCAATGGGCGACTGGTCAATGTGGATCACCTTGTCGATATGCTCTAGTCCCTCGATGGCCTTATGGCGGCCGGCCGTGGTTCGGCTGTGGTATAAATGCTGCGCCAGAGCGCCGAAAAGGGTTTCGATAACCAGGCTCGATTTTCCTGACCCGGAGACGCCGGTCACGCAAACCATGCATCCTAAAGGAAAGGAGATCGTGATTTGCTTCAGGTTGTGCTGGCTGGCGCCGGTGATAGTGATGGCCTTGCCGCTGCCTGGCCGTCTTTGAGACGGGATGGGGATCTGCCGGCGGCCGGAGAGGTATTGACCGGTCAGCGAGTTCTCGGCCAAGGGCAGGGCCTGCGCCGGACCGGCAAAGACGACATGGCCGCCTTGGATACCCGCGCCCGGCCCCATATCGATGACGTAATCGGCGGCTTCGATCGTTTCGCGGTCGTGCTCCACCACGAGCACGGTATTGCCCAGAGCTTTCATGCGTAACAGCATTTGGAGTAGCTTGCGGTTGTCGCGCTGGTGAAGTCCGATGCTCGGTTCGTCCAACACATAGAGCACACCGGTCAGTTTTGCGCCGATCTGGGTCGCTAGGCGGATGCGCTGGCTTTCGCCGCCGGAGAGCGTGTGGGCCGCACGATCCAGGGTCAGATAGGAGAGTCCCACGTCGTCGAGAAATTCAAGCCGCTCGATGATCTCGCGGATAATTTTTTCGGCGATGAGCGCTTGCTGGCCCTCCAGGTGCAAGGCACGGAAAAAGGCAATGGCCTGGGAAACGGACAGGGCCGCCACCTGAAAAATTGCGTGCCCGTCGATCTCCACCGCCCTGCTTTCGAGGCGCAGTCGTGCGCCATGGCAGTCAGGGCAGGGGTGAAAGGCCATGTATTGGCGGATCTCTTCGCGTGCCTGGGGTGAAGCGGTGTCGCGGTAGCGTCGTTGCAGTTGTGGGATCAACCCTTCATAGGGCTTGTTGTAGAGATGACTCCCGGTATCGCGGTCCACGGCGAATTGGATGGTCTTCTGCCCGCTGCCGTAAAAGAGGGCTTTACGGAAGTTTTCGGGCAGTTGTTTAAAAGGGGTGTAGATATCGGTGCCAAACGATTGGGTGAACGCTTCCAGGAATTCGATAAAATAGAGCGTCTGTCGGTTGGCCCACGGGGTCACCGCACCCTCCCGCAGATTCAGTTCCGGGTTGGGTACGATCAACTCGGGATCCAAGTCGGCCATGGCCCCCAAGCCATCGCACATCGGACAGGCGCCGTGGGGGGAGTTAAAAGAGAAGCTGGCCGGGGAAAGATCCGGGCGCTCCACGCCGCATACCTGGCAGGTCGCCTTTTCGCTGAATCGCAGGATCGTGGCCCCCTCGTCGGTTTTTACTTCCGGAAAGAGAACCTCAACGGTGCCTCCGGAGAGGGACAAGGCCAGCTCCAAGGAATCGGCCAGTCGGTTGCGTCCGTTGTTTTTGAGCACCAAGCGATCCACGACGGCCTCGATGGTGTGTTGCCTGTTCTTGTGTAACGGACCGATCTCTTCTATGTTGGCGATCGTGCCATCCACCCGCACGCGCGCAAATCCGTCGCGCTTCAATCGCTTGAAGAGATCGCCGTGGCTGCCCTGGTGTGCTTTGACCAGGGGGGCCAGGATAATGAGGCGACTCTCCAGCGGATAACGCATGAGGCTGTCCATCATCTCATCGATGCTTTGGGCGGTGATCGGCTGGCCGCACCGGTGACAATGGGGCTTGCCGATGCGGGCGAAAAGCAGACGCAGGTAGTCGTAGATCTCCGTTACCGTTCCAACAGTGGAACGGGGGTTGTGGCTGGCGCTTTTTTGTTCAATGGCAATGGCCGGTGACAAGCCGTCGATGAGATCGACATCCGGCTTTTCCATGCGTTCCAGGAATTGACGCGCATAGGTGGACAAGGATTCTACATAGCGGCGCTGGCCTTCGGCGTAAAGGGTGTCAAAGGCTAAAGTAGACTTGCCCGATCCGGACAGGCCGGTGATGACCACCAGTTGATCGCGGGGGATGTCCAGATCGATATTCTTCAAATTGTGTTGGCGTGCGCCGCGGATTTTTATCAGGTTCATGATTTGTTTTGTTTGTCTATGCCGAACGGGGGTAGCTGTTCCGTAGTTCTGCTGTGATGATTACTTATCCCCACGGGTCGGCATTGTAAACCATTTTTGGAAATTGACCAGGTGGGTTTGGTATGCATGAACCGTGCGCATTGAATAGGGGGTATCGGTGACCTTAAGAACAAGTAATGGATATCCAACACAATGTCGCTGAGGAAAAAAATGGTTCGGCGCAACTCACCGGGGTTCATCGGCTGCCGTTTAAAAATTAGATAAATGTAGATATTCGGAGATAAAATGAGATATTCGTAGTTATCAGTTTGTCTGCATTTTGTTGATAACTTTGGATCTGTTTAAAATGCTTGAAGAAATTCCCACAAGGGCGATACGTCTATTTGGCCGCAGCGCACATGTCAATTGAAAATATACTCAATAAAATTAATGAAATATAGATTTGTGAGCGTTCGGTTAAGTTTCGATGAGAAGAATTCACATCTTTCGGTTTGACAGTCCAACGCTGCTGACTTATTACTCACCCATGCTTTTCATGCACAAAAACCTTTTCAATTAATCCGGAATATTCATCATTAGCTGTTCGATTACCTTGATATTTGCCTGGATACTACACGGGAACGGAAGCGCTGTTCAATAGACCACAGACCACCAGATAACATGATGACATGTTGTTTGTATGATCAATTAGGATTGGTGATATGGAGCTAGTCTGGCAAAGAGTTAAGGCGTCGCTATCAAATCAGATTCCCTCGCATGCATTCCGGATGTGGATTGAGCCATTAGAGATCGGAGAGGCGGATGCAAAGATTATGCAACTGCGATGCCCGAATCTCTTTTTCCGCAAAAGGGTCATGGATAATTTCGGTGAACTGATCCGTTCCGAATTGAAATGCGTGACCGGTCGCGCAATGGATTTGGATCTGGTCATCTGCAACGGCGGCAATGGAGAAAAGTGCGCGGCGACCGCGCCGCCCGAGCAGATACCCTTGCCCAACATGGCCATTCAGCCGCACTATGGGCGTTTGTTGCGCCAGGATTATACTTTCGATCAGTTTGTGGTGGGCAAAAACAATGAATTCGCTTACTCGGCCGCCCTCTCTCTGGCGGTGCGCAAAAATTTCCAGCAGCACTCTCTTTTTCTTCTGTCGAAAACCGGCATGGGTAAAAGCCATCTTTCCCAGGCCATCGGCCATCAGATCTTGGCGGAATCTCCCGCGGAGCGGGTTTATTACATGACTGCCGAGGATTTTACCAACGAAATGGTGACCTCCTATAAAACCAATTCAGTAGGTAATTTTAAAGAGAAGTATCACAAGGGATGCGACGTTTTACTTCTGGAAGATGTTCAATATCTCAGCGGTAAAGGTCGAACCCAGATCGAACTTGCCCACACGCTGGATTCACTATTTGATGAAAACAAGAAGATTATCTTCTCCAGTTGCTTTTCGCCCACGGAGATTCCCAAGCTCAGTGAAAACCTGCGTTCGCGGCTGGCCTGCGGATTGATTTCCAGTATCGAGCCGCCCGACTACCGCATGCGGGTCAAAATTCTAAAGAAGTTCGCCCGGGCCAACAATTGGGAGATGCCCGGCGAGGTTATGGAATATTTGGCCTCGGAGTTGACCCAAGATGTGCGTCAATTGAAAAGCGGATTGGTCGGCGTTTCGTCCAAAGCCTCCCTGATGGGTTGCTCCATCGATATCCAATTGGCGGCCGACGTGATCAAGAACATGGTGCGCCAATCCCAGACGATCACCATCAACAGCATTAAAAAGCTTGTCTGCAAATACTACAATATCACGCCCAAGGAGCTGATCTCGCGCTCGCGCAAGCAAGCCCTGGTGCGCCCACGGCAAGTCGCCATCTACCTATCCCGTCGTTACACCGATCAGCCGCTGCAAGCCATCGGTAAAAGCTTCAATCGCTACCATGCCACCGCGATGCACGCCATCGGCGCCGTGGAAAAAAGTATCCGGCAGGGCGGGACGATCCAGCGGCACATCGAATATTTATGCCAAAAGCTGGAAACCGGAGAATACTAGCAGCCATCAAATAGAGTTAGCCATCGAGCAGTGCATCCGTCTCGAAGCACGTGGCGTATTGTTGCGGAGAAGATAGGCAGCGGAAAAGCTTGGTCGGCTTACTGGTTGGTGATGATCGACCCCTCGATCGTCGTGAGATCCGATAACAGCTCCATGCGCAGATTCTGATCTTGTTCGATGGCGCAGCGCAATCGAAGCACACAATACTTGGCACAGAGGGGATTGTTATTGGCATAATCTCCGAAGCAATCCAATTGCTCAATGACTATAGATACAACGCGTTTTTTCCGGTTCATGCTCAATCCTCTGAGATCAAAAGGCGCACCATCTCCTGGTGGATAGCGGTGTTGGTGGCCAAGATTTGCTTGTCATCGATGTGGAAGGGTTGATCCGCGTAGTCGGTCACCCGTCCGCCGGCCTCCCGGGCGATCAGCATACCGGCCGCGGTATCCCACGGTTTTAAATTCTCTTCCCAAAATCCATCGAAGCGACCGCAGGCCACATAACAAAGATCCAGGGCCGCCGATCCCAACCGCCGGACTCCCTGTGAAGCCGTCAGGCAATGGGTAAAACGCTCAATGGTAAGTGTCGGGGAGACGGAACGCACGGTATAGGGAAACCCGGTCACCAAAAGGCTGTCACCTACCGTGGGGGTGGTGGAGACAAAGATCGGGGCATCGTTCAATCGGGCTCCCTGATCTTCAACGGCGGTAAACAATTCGCCATTGGCCGGATTGAAAACAATGCCCATCAACACGACATCGTCGCGTGCGTAAGCGATAGAGACCGCGAAAATGGGCAGGCGGTGGGCGAAATTGGTGGTACCGTCCAAAGGATCGATGATCCAGCGATCCCGTCCGTTGCCCACCGAGGCACCGCTCTCTTCGGCCAATATACTATGATCCGCGAACACCTCGGTAATGGTGGCAATGATAGCCTTCTCCGACGCGAGATCCGCCTCGGTCACCAAATCGATGGCGCCTTTTTTAGTCACCTGGAGTGTTTTGCCGAAGTGATCGTTCAAGATCCGACCGGCGCGATAGGCTGCCCGGATGCCGATCCGTTTGATGGTTTCCAAATCCATAAGTGGGCAACCATATCCACTTTGATGTTTGCAGTCAAGCATCAATGGCGCTTTGCGGCAACCGCTTGCTGAATGGAATTCTGGGATCGGTGGTTCACGCGTCAATGCCGGCGGACGCCGGACCGGTCGCACGTTCGATGATAAAGGCCATCTTGTCGATCAGCGGCGTTAGCGAGCCGCGCTGCTGAGCGCATATCGGTACGCCATCGAGTCGCTCGGCGAGTTGGGGCAAGGTGTCGGGGGGAATGCGGTCTATCTTATTGAGAGCACGGACCTGGGGGATATGGTCCAATTCCAGATCGCTCAAGAGGGTTTCCACGGTGGCGATCTGTTCCGGATAACGCGGGTTGCTGACATCGATGACATGCAGCAGCAGATCGGCGCTCTCCAGTTCTTCTAAAGTGGCCCGAAAGGCTACGATCAGATCCCGGGGCAGATTGCGGATAAAACCGACCGTGTCGGTGATGAGTACTTCCATATCCTTGGGAAACCGCAAGCGCCTGCTGGATGGGTCCAAAGTGGCAAACAAGCGGCTTTCGGCCAGGACATGGCTGTGAGTCAAGGTGTTGAGCAGGGTCGATTTGCCCGCATTGGTGTACCCGATGATCGAGATGATCGGCACACCCTTTTGCTCTCGTTGGCGGCGTTGCTGCTGGCGGTGTTTCTGGACTTCTATGAGCGCTTTTTCCAACTGATGAATTTTGTCGCGCACGCGTCTGCGGTTGATTTCCAGTTTGGTTTCCCCCGGGCCGCGTCCGCCGATGCCGCCGGTCAAACGGGACATGGCGGTATTCTTCGTTACCAGGCGGGGTTGCAGATACTTCAGTTGGGCCAACTCCACTTGCAGCTTGCCCTCTTTGCTGCGGGCGCGTTGGGCGAAAATATCCAGGATCAGCTGGGTGCGATCGATCACCTTGATTTCAAACTGATCGGTGATCGATCTAATTTGGGATGGGTTCAACTCTTGATCGAAAACGATCAGGGTGACATTCAGCTGCATGGCCCGAATGGCCAACTCCTGAAGTTTTCCCCGTCCCATCAGGGTGCGTGAGTCGATCTCTTTTCTTATCTGCAAGAGTGAGTCTACTACCTCGATATTACTAGAACGGCTTAACTCGGCGAGCTCGGCCAGCGAGTCCAGCGCTTTTTTGCGGGGGACGGTGGTGACACTGCACAGCAGCGCGCGTTCGGTGTCCTTGGAGACGCTGGCCTGCGGTCGCAGCTGCCCCATTTCGCGTTCAATGGCCTGAATCAGGTCCATGCAGCCGATGGCCAGCTGATGGGGGAGCAGCATTTCTTCCAGTTGGTAGGGTTTTTGTTGGATCTCCGCGCTGGGCAAAAGATGCGCCCAGTGGATGGCCCGGGGCAAACCCTGATCATCGCTAGTGATCGCGGCTATTGCATCCAGGCGCAATAGGGCCAAATCGGTCAAGTCATCCTGGTTCAACGGCTCAGCCTTCAGGTGCGTGTGGACGCAGCGCACCCCTCTGAGGCGACCGGGGCTGGCTCTGTATTCGGTCAATTCCGGGATGAAGATAGCTTGGGCGTCGCCCACCAGCACATAAGCGATTTTTCCCGCCCGGTTGATCAGCAGGCCGATTTGGCGCTGAATCTCCTGGGCAAGTTCAGAGATATCACGGGCCAGTTCCGGGGTAATTAGAAATTCAGGCGCAACGCGACGGCGGTAGAGGTTTTCCAGGCGGTGCACCTGACTGGCCTTAAGCCCCTTGGTGTTGCCCCAGATTTTTTTCATGCGGGATTCTCAAAGCGTGTGTGGGCCCCCAGAAAGGTCAGGGGAACAACGCCGGTGGGGCCATTGCGTTGCTTGGATATAATGACTTCGGCTGTACCGCGGTTGGGATTGTTTTCGTCTTTGTTATAGACTTCATCGCGGTAAATAAAGGCGACGACGTCGGCGTCCTGTTCTAGGGCGCCGGATTCGCGTAAATCGGAGAGCTGCGGCCTTTTGTCGCTGCGCTCTTCCAGCTTGCGATTGAGCTGCGACAAGGCCAGCACCGGCACGTTCAGCTCTTTGGCCAGCAATTTTAGGGATCGGGAGGTGTCCGAAATCTCCAAATCCCTGCGTTCACTGCTCTCGTGGCCGCGCATCAGTTGCAGATAGTCGATGATGATCAGTCCCAGATCCTTGTCCATTTTCAGGCGTCGCGATTTGGTACGGATGGAGGTGGCCGAGATATCGGGGGAGTCGTCGATATAGATAGGGGCTTCGGAGAGGGTGCTGGCGGCATCGGTAATGCGTGCCCAGTCCTCGGGGTTTAGGAAGCCGCTGCGCAGGCGCGAAGAGTCCACGCGTGCTTCGGAGCATAACATGCGCATGGAAAGCTGCTCTTTGGACATCTCCAGCGAAAAAACAGCTACAGGTATATTGGCGCCCAACGCTGCATTGCGGGCAATGTTCAGCGCCAGAGCGGTTTTGCCCATGGCCGGTCGGGCCGCCAAAATGATCAAGTCCGATCCTTGCAGACCGGAGGTCATGTTATCCAGGCGGGTATAGCCGGTGGGAATGCCGGTGACCAGTGCCCGGTTTTCCTGTCGTTTTTCCAGGGCATCGATATTGATGTCGATGATTTTGCTCAGGGGATGAAAAGCCGCGCGGTGCTTGTTTTCGGAGATTTCAAAGATCGCTCCTTCCGCGAAATCGAGAACTCGATCAAATTCACCGGCATCTTCGAAACAGCGTTGGGTGATCTCGCCGGCTTTGGCGATCAGGCGGCGCAATGCGGCTTTGTCCCGCACGATACGGGCGTAGTGGGAGACATTGATGGCCGAGGGAACCGTATCGACAAGGCGGGCCAAATATGCGGCGCCGCCGATCTCTTCGAGCTGATTGGCCTCGCGTAAAGCGTTGGTCAGCGTAATCAGATCTACCGGCTCGGCTTTACGAAACAAGATCTCGATGGCCGCGAAGATCCGTTGATGGGCCGTGCGATAAAAGTCGTCTGGCGTGAGAATTTCCAGCACATCCAGCAGGGTACCGTTTTCCAGTAAGATGGCGCTTAAAATCGATTCTTCGGCCTCAATGCTTTGAGGCGGAAGTTTTTGCAAGGAGGGATCTTTGGGGGACTTCTTGGGGTTCAACGCCATGGCAGTGCCGGTTTGCAATTCATGCGCCGGGGCGGCGTAAATGATGGCTTCCGAGCCGCCCCGGCGTCGTACCAATAGAAACTATTCGGGCACCACGTTCACGGTGATTTCCGGTTCCACATCTTTGTAAACACGAATGGCCACCTTGAAGGTGCCGATGGTCTTGATGGGCTCCTTGAGCAAGACCATCCGTTTTTCCAAAACAATCTCTTTTTTAGCCAAGGCATCGACAATGTCCCGAATGGTCACCGATCCGTAGAGCCGATCACCTTCATGGATTTTGGCCGCCACTTCGCAGGCGACACCCTCGAGGCGCTGAGCCATTTGCTGCGCCAACTCTTTTTCCTTGGCGATCTGCAGTTCAAATTTAGCTTTTTCATGTTCCAATATTTTGCGGTACTGTGGCGTGGCCGGCACGGCTTTTCCCTGGGGGAGCAAGTAGTTGCGGGCATATCCGGGCGCTACATTCACCTCGGTACCGATGATACCTAAGGAGTCAATTGTTTCTTTGAGAATCACTTTCATTTACAACCTCCGATGCCGCTCGGGCGGCGCGTACCGTTTAATCCAGGGTGCCCACGAACGGCAACAGTGCGATGGCACGGGCGCGTTTGATGGCCAATGTCAGCGGGCGTTGATGGGAGGCACACGTACCGGTAATACGCCGTGGAATAATCTTGCCCCGTTCCGTAATGAAGTATCGCAGGGTTCTGGCATCCTTGTAATCGATCACTATTTTGCTGTCCGCGCAAAAACGGCACACTTTGCGCCGATGATAGACTCTCCGTTTTCTCTTTCCCGCTGCTGCCGCCGGTTTTTTTGCGTTTCTATCGTACATGGGGGACTCCTCTTAGCTCTCTGGGGTAATTACGTCTGAGTCGGTCGCCTGCAATGACTGGCTCTGGTCCGCGGGGGACGCCTCGACGGTTGGGTTTTCCGATGCCGGTGTCACGCTTTCGGCAGCCGGGATCGCCTGGTGCGCACTCGCCTTGGCGGCGGCAACGTCTGCCTGGATTTTCTCCACATTGGCTTCCGGATCCAACTGGACGGTCAGGAACTTCATGACGCGATCATCAATGCGGAAGAAGCGTTCGATTTCGTCGACGGCCTTTCCCATGCCGCAGTAATCCATGCGCGCATAGTAGCCGCGTGGCTTCTTCTTAATCTCGTAAGCCAGCTTCTTGACGCCCCAGAGATCTTCTTGGATGAGAACGCCCCCTTGTTGGGGAATGATCTCTTTAACGCGGTTTAGAAAGGATGTGCGGTCGTCTTCCGATAGGTCAGGATCGATAATGACAATAGTTTCGTACCTTCGCATGTAACCTCCTTGTGGATGATAAAGCCCCGACACTGGGTCGGAGCAAGGATAGGCAGCATATCTTTATTTTAAAACGCCTCTACTACAACCCCGCCGTTTTATTGTCAAGCGATATCCTGATTTTATGAACGCGACAGGGATTAAAAAAGGGACGACTTTTAGATCGTCCCCTTGTCCGAGCAATGTGGTGGGCCGTGTTGGAATCGAACCAACAACCTACTGATTAAGAGTCAGGTGCTCTGCCTGGTTGAGCTAACGGCCCGATGAAGCTGCCGTTGGTAGCAAGTTTGATCATGCTTGTCAAACATTTTATGAATGTCCACTGCAGGCCATCGGGCGAATCAGGCTTTTCCTATCGCCATTGCCGATCTTTCTCCTTGCGCGCACGGCGACGATCTTTTTTCCATTCGATCTCATTGCGCTGGGGGCGCTGGTGTGGCGCGACACCGTGTTTGTCGGCGGATCCCAGGTCGGGGAAAAAACTGCCCGGTGTTTTGGCCTGGGCCGGTGCTTTGGGCACGGCCGTGGCGGGTTTTTCTTTAGACAGGGGAGGGCCGCTGATGCACTCGGCAGGCACGGTATCGGCAAGAAACAGCGATTCACCGAATTGTCGGAAGTGGGTGCCCGCCGCCTGGGCGTTCGCCACATGAACCGTAAGCAGCACCGGGGTGTTGTCCGACCGTCGTCCGAGGCGATCGGCCATGGCGATGTCGGACGATAGTACAATAAAGGGGGGCACGCCCGGTCGCAGGCCCTTTTCATGAACGACCGGATAGGCGCGCTGGCGGACGGTCGTATAGAGCAGCTTGGGCCATTGACCGGGCACGGTCACCGCCGGCAATTGGTCTCTCTTTTGGGCACGAACGAAAGCGCCCTGAATTTCGATAGGGGCCGGGCGCTCTGTGGCGATCAAAGTAGTGAGGTGCGCTTCCTTCAGATGGCGCCATTCCGGATCTTCATGCACGGCCTGCAGCAACGTCTTGATCTTCACAAACCCGTCGGGGTCGGGTATCAGCCCAAACTCATCCGGCCGGCGGGCCAATATATACTCCATGAATTTAGCCAATTTTTTGATGGCTTGGGGGGCGGGCATGGGGATAACCTTTCTTGACCCGTTCATTGCAGTTTGTTATTTTCGCCTCTCTCTACTCCTCTGTCAAACGAAGAAACTAACCTTGAAAGGATGACCCGCTATGTACGATGCTTCCAAGCGCTTATTCGAGCGCGCCCAGCAGTTGATCCCAGGAGGCGTCAACAGCCCGGTGCGGGCGTGCCGTTCAGTAGGCACCACGCCCCTGTTCATCTCGCGCGCGGACGGCTGCCGCCTGTTTGATGCGGACGGCAACAGCTTTATCGATTATGTGGGGTCGTGGGGCCCTATGATATTGGGGCATCGCCATCCCGCGGTCATTGAAGCACTGGTCCGTGTCTTGGAACAAGGGACCAGTTTCGGCGCGCCCACGGCCCTGGAGGTTGAGTTGGCGCAAAGGGTGGCGGATGCCGTGCCGTCGGTGGATATGGTGCGCATGGTCAATTCCGGTACCGAAGCCACAATGAGCGCCATCCGCCTGGCTCGCGGTGCCACGGGGCGGGAGCTTATCGTCAAATTCGACGGGTGTTATCATGGTCATGCCGACAGTTTGCTGGTCAACGCCGGGTCCGGCGTGGCCACCCTGGCCATTGCCGGCAGTCCGGGCGTACCCCAATCGTTCGTGGATCATACCTTGTCGCTTCCCTTTAACAGCCTGTCCAGTATTGAGCAAGTGATGGCCGAAAAAGGGGATCGTATCGCCGCTGTCATCGTGGAACCAGTGGCCGGCAACATGGGGCTGGTTCCACCCCGGGATGGATTTCTTGAAGCATTGCGTACTCTGTGCGACCGCCATGGAAGCCTGCTGATATTCGATGAGGTCATGACCGGCTTCCGCGTAGCCTATGGCGGTGCCCAGACGTTATATGGTATTACCCCCGATCTCTCCTGTTTCGGCAAAATCATCGGCGGTGGACTTCCGGTGGGTGCCTATGGCGGTCGTCGTGACCTGATGGTCCAGATGGCCCCCCAAGGCCCCATTTACCAGGCCGGGACCCTTTCAGGGAATCCTCTGGCCATGGCGGCCGGCATCGCCACCCTCAAGGAGCTCGCCAAGCCTGGTTTTTATGAAGCCTTGGAGCAAACGTCGCAAAAGCTTCTGGACGGTCTGCAAGCCGCGGCCCAAAAAACAGGCATTGCAGTTTGGGCCGATCGGGTCGGCTCCATGCTGGGACTCTTCTTCACCCAGGGGCCGGTGCGCAGCTTCGAAGATGCCAAGCGATCCGACCTGAAACGCTTTGCTGATTATTATCAACAGATGTTGGCCAGGGGCATCTACCTGGCGCCTTCCCAGTTTGAAGCCATTTTCGTATCCGCGGCCCATGACGCCGAAACGGTTGATCAAACTCTACTGGCGGCCGAGGCGGTATTCACCTCCCTGGCTTCTTAGCGTGGTGTCACCCTGCAAACAGCAACGCCCGGCCAGGCCGGGCGTCAGCAGGGATGGGGGTGGGGTGTTATTAAAATCGGTACTTACAGATCACCCAAGGTGTCAGCGGTGATAGGAGATCTTCCGGGTTTTCTCGGGATATCGATTCGAGGTCTTCTTTTGAATACCATAGCCACTGCAAATCGAGCTTGAGGGTATACTTGTCGGACAGGTGGATATCGGTTTCTCTTTGGGTCGGGTTTTCCAGGGAGATGACAAATTCCTTACTCTGGTTTGCCGGCCCTTTGATTTGAATGCGGGCGATACGCGGTGGTGAAACAAATGAGGCGCACCCTGTCATTGCCCATATCAAGCTGACGATCACTATGATGATGCCGAGTTTTCTTCTCATGTAAATCAGGCCATCCTAATCCAGCAACAGCTTATGGTTGAACTTGTACTCAGCGGGGTTATGCGGCGCGTATCTTTTTTGTCTCCCGTTCGAAAATGGATGCGGATCCTTGCGTATCAATCCAATATATAGTTCGTTGGGTTCACCGGAACGCCATTGAGGCGGACCTCATAATGGACGTGGGGGCCGGTGCTGCGTCCGGTGTTGCCCATCAGCGCGATGATTTCACCGCGTTTGACCCTGTCGCCACTCTTTTTCAGAAGTTTATGGATGTGACCATAGTTCGTCACTATACCGAACCCATGCTCAATCGTGATCATGTTGCCGATTAGCCATTTTTCGGCGGCATAGGTGATTAAGCCATCGGCCGGCGCGATGATCGGTGTGCCTTCCCGGTTGGCGATATCCAACCCTTTGTGGAACTCGCGTCTTCCAGTAAACGGCGAGACACGGTAGCCGAAGTCGGAAGAGATCCATCCGATAGTAGGCCGCAGAGAGGGCGTGGACGCCAGAAGATTGCGTTTGTCTTTCAATGAATCGAGTAATGTTTCAAGGCTCTTTTGTTGCGCCGCCGAAGCGTGATTGACTTGGCCGATCTGATCATGCATTTGGCGTACGAGCCGGTCGTGTGTTTCGTTGAGGGGAATATCGGTATCCAGATCGTCAGGCATGGAACCGCCGACGGAAAACAGGGCGGCTTGGTCGCCTTTGTGCTCCAGGTTCGCCAGGATACGGATCTTGTTTTCAAACCCGTTCAAGGCAATTAGATTGGATTTCAGTCCATTAATGGCTTGCGCAAAGGATTGTATCTGTTTGCGCTGTTGTTCGATGTTGGCTTCATACTGTTTGAGTTCGACTTGCAAGTTGGCTTTGTCGGCCACGGATATATGGAGACGGGTATATTGATATGCTCCCACGCCTATCACCGACACGGCGATAAGAACCATCGTCGTCAACACCCAAATCAATCGCTTTGAAAAGCGCGTTTCGCGAACGGGGCTTCCTTTGTCATCGATAACCAGAACTGTGTAGTGTTTGCGCATGGTTTTCTGCCGTCCGTTTTGTGTATCTTTTTATTTAATCCCCATTACACTCTATTGAACAGCAGCTTCCGCTTCGGCTGCGATAAGAGCCAATTCAACTCGGTGATGCCCCTCAAAACGACCTTTGCGTTCGTTAACGATATTTTTGATCTCTGTGTTTCGGACCTCCATAGCGCCCATGGCATCACTGCTGAGATATTTCATCGGCAAAACGCTGCCGATCTTGAGTTGCGGTAAAAGCTCGGAATTGTCTTTAACCAGAAGAAACACACAGTTGTATTCCGAGCGCCACAGCTTGAACTGGTAGATGGGGTGGGGAGAATCCAAGGCGAACTCCACGCTGTGGCAATGTGTCGGTGGGAGCGTGCGTCCCTGTTGTTTCGCGATATTATTTTGATATGGGTTCATCGTTTTTGCACCTCTTCGGGCATCCTTCACGGCCTAACTTAAGACCGGGTCGCGTAGTTACTATGCAAATAAAATGCCATATTTTAATAGCTTGGCGAGTGCATCGGCGGCAGGTAGTCGCAGTCAGAAATTTTGCGCTTTGCAAACAGGGCAACGGTGGTGAATGGCTTTGAATAGGG
The DNA here is from genome assembly GCA_049287895.1 of Desulfatitalea sp. GTDB lineage: Bacteria > Desulfobacterota > Desulfobacteria > Desulfobacterales > Desulfosarcinaceae > Desulfatitalea. The sequence goes on along the minus strand of JBAQGR010000660.1, from coordinate 4,610 downwards.
GCGGGGGCATTTTGGGATGGTCCCGGGGCAATGAATGCCGGAATAAAATAAGTCGTTATCCCTTTGATGAGTGGCGCCGGCGGGTGTGACATTTTTTGGCAGTGCGGCTGCCGCTGTTTGTCAAAATTCTGAACCGTGCCTTAGCTGCGCCAAGCAAAGAAAGCCGGGAGGTGATCAAATGAATTCCTCCCAGACAGTCTCGTGGCTAAGGCTCAGATGCCTTTGACTTCGAATTTGGATATCAGGCGGGATAAGTAGGTGCGCTGTATGGCCATGGTTTGGGCGGCCCTGCTTCGGTTTCCGCCCGTGTGCTTCAAGTTGAGGATTATAAACTCTTTTTTGAACAGGTTGAGTGCCTCGTCCAGTGTCAGTCCCACCTGGAGGCCGGGATAGTTGCTGCGGGAGGAGGCAATGGGCAGATCTTCGGGCAGGATCTCTTTGCCGTTGCCCATAACTACGGCGCGTTCGATGGCGTTGCGCAGTTCGCGGATGTTGCCAGGCCAGTCGTATTGAACCATCTTTTCCAGGGCGGTCTTGGAAATGGTCAGATTGGGTATGACGGTCTCCTCCTTGAAAACAGAGAGGAAGTGATCGGCCAGCAGGGGAATATCCTCCTTGCGTTCGCGCAAGGTGGGCATGCTGATTTGCACTACGTTGAGCCGGTAGTAGAGGTCCTCCCGGAAGCGGCTCTCGGCCACCTCTTCTTCCAGTTTTTTGTTGGTGGCCGAAAGGACGCGGACATCCACAGATATGGGGATATTGCCGCCCACGCGGTAAAAATTGCCCTCTTGCAGCACGCGCAACAGTTTGGCCTGCATCCCCGGCGTCATTTCACCGATTTCATCTAAAAAAATGGTCCCTTCGTGGGCCAATTCAAATTTACCGATCTTGCGGTTCACCGCACCGGTGAAGGAGCCCTTTTCGTGCCCGAAAAGTTCATCTTCCAGCAACGTTTCGGGCATGGCCGCGCAGTTGATGACGATCAGTGGTTTGTTTTTGCGCGGTCCGGCGCGATGAATCAAACGGGCCAGCAACTCCTTGCCCGTACCGCTCTCTCCCAGGATCAAGGCACTGGCTTTGGAGTTGGCGACCTTGAGGCCGTCGGCGATCACCTTTTCCAAAGCGGCGCTATTACCGACCATTTCATGACGGACTTTAAGTTCCTCTTTAAGGTCCTGATTTTCGCGTTTGACCTCTTGAATATTTTGCGCGTGGCCTAAAGCCAAGGCAGCCAGCGATGCAAACTCCTCTAAGAGTTGCATGTCGTTTTGGCCAAGCGGCCGCCCGTCCTCCTTGTCGATAATTTGCATCACGCCGATGGTGGCCCCCTCGCGCTTGAGAGGAACGCAGGCAATCGATTGGGTTTCAAAACGGATCGATTCGCTGATCTCCTTGAACCAGCGCGGATCCGTGCGTACATCGGCAATTAAGAGCGATTGACCGCTTTGGGCCACATGACCGGCAATGCCCTGTCCCATCTTGATCCGATACTCTTTGACCTCCTTCTGCTTTTCTCCGGTTGCGACCTGAAAAAAGAGGGTGTTGGTCTTGCGATCCAATAACAGCAAGGATGCAGCTTTGGCCTGCATCACGCGCGCGGCGGACGCGATGATCAGCTCCAGGAGTTTGTCCAGATCCTGAACGGACGACACCCATGAAGAGATCTCTTTTAAATGCGTGATCAGGGCCGCATCGCTGGAGGATATTTTTTTGGACATATGCTTCTACCAGAAGTGTTATGGCCTAAGGGTTCGGTTTCATCAGGGGGCACCGGCCCTGGGATCATGGGGCCGGTGCGTTTTTCCGTATTCTCGCATAATAACTGACAAGCGTAGGGGTGTCAAATCAAACTCTGGAAATTATAACTTAAATCTATCGTTGTGGTTTTAACGGACATCATTTATGGTTGAGCTTATTTAATTTGTAGAAAGTGAACCCAAGGAATGCTTCTATGTCGATGCCAATCAAAATACCCGCACCTAAAGAGGTTCGGTCGGTTCACCTGATCGCCATCTGCGGCACGGCCATGGGTGCTTTGGCCTGCATGCTCAAAGAAATGGGGTATGGGGTGACCGGATCGGACCAGCACGTCTATCCCCCTATGAGCGACTTCTTAAGGGGCAAGGGCATTCACATCTTCGAAGGCTTTAACGCCGACCACCTGGCTGCTCGGCCCGACCTGGTGGTAGTGGGTAATGCGGTCTCCAAAGAGAACCCGGAAGCCAAGGCAGTGCAAGCGCTGGCGTTGCCCTATTGCTCCATGCCCCAGGCCATCAACCATTTTGCCGCAGCCGGTAAGCGCCAGATCGTGGTGACCGGAACCCATGGCAAGACCACCACCTCGTCGTTTATCGCCTGGATGCTCTTCTGCGCCCAATTGGATCCCTCATTTCTGATCGGCGGCATTCTGGTCGATTTCAGCAGCAATTACCGGGTGGGGGGCGGCAGCTGGATTGTTCTGGAAGGGGATGAATACGACACGGCGTTTTTCGACAAAGGGGCCAAGTTTTTTCACTACACGCCGGATGTGGCCGTGCTCACCAGCGTCGAATTCGACCATGCCGATATTTTCAATGATCTGGACCATGTCAAGCAGACCTTCCGGAAGTTTTTGGAACGTCTGGCGCCCCAGGCCGACCTGGTGGCCTTCGACGCCGATGAGAACATCGCCGAATTGCTGCCCGTGGTCCAATGTCAAATCGTGGGCTACGGGAATCGGCCCAATACCGAATGGACCTTGGGCGCGGTGCGCATCGCGCCGCCGTACACCCATTTTAAAGTGTACCGCCACGGACAACCGTATGGAGATTTTAAAACCCGAATGATCGGGACGCATAATTTGAGTAATTTGTTGGCCGGCGTGGCGGTTGCCCATCGATTGAAGATCGGTGACGCCGCATTGGCCCACGCCCTGGAAAGCTTCAAAGGCGTGCGTCGCCGGCAGGAGGTACGTGGCATCAAGAACGACATCGTGGTGATCGACGATTTTGCTCATCATCCCACGGCGGTTCGGGAGACCATTCACGCCGTAAAATCTTTTTATGGCCAGCGCCGCCTGGTGGCGGTCTTCGAGCCGCGCACCAACTCCAGCCGGCGCAATGTGTTCCAATCGGTCTATCCCGCATGCTTTGCCGGCGCCGACGAAATTTGCATCCGACAAGCCCCCCTGCTGGAGAAAATACCTGCAGAGCAGCGTTTTTCCTCAAGCCGTCTCGTGGACGATTTGCGGGCCCAGGGGAAAAGCGCTCATTTCTTCCAGGATACCGACGCCATCATTACTTTTTTACGGGATCGGGCGCGGCCCGGAGATGTTCTGCTCATTATGTCCAACGGCGGCTTTGACAATATTCACGCCAGGCTGCTCGAGGAGTTGTAACAGGATGCCGACAGAAGGTCACCGGATCGTACCGGCGGCCTTGTCGATGAATACATTGGGGCGTGCTGAAAGGGAAAGGTTTGAAAGCAAAAATCCTGACCCAACTGAGTCAAGGCACCGCCGCTATCTCCGGAGAACACCTCAGCCGGGTGCTGGGCGTCTCCCGGGTCGCGGTGTGGAAGCACATCCGCCAATTCCAGGAACTTGGTTATGCGATTGAAGCGACCTCCAAAGGGTACCGGCTGCTGAGTAGCCCGGATACCCCCTTCCCATGGGTTTTCGGTGATCGGGCTTCCCGGGTGCATTACTACCAGGAAATAAGCTCAACCATGGACCTTGCCATGGAGTTGGCCCGCAACGGGTGCCCGGGGTTTACCACTGTGGTGGCTGAGCGCCAGACAAAGGGTCGTGGCCGATTGCAGCGCGCCTGGCAATCGATGCTGGGCGGCCTTTATTTTACAATGGTGTTGCGTCCCCAGATTCCTTTGGCGCTCGCTCCGTTGATCAATCTGGCCGCTGCCGTGGATTTGGCCACGACGATCGAGGCGCTCTATGGTATCCAGACCCAACTGAAATGGCCCAATGATGTGCAGGTGGAAGGGCAAAAGCTTGCCGGGATTTTGTCCCAAATGGCAGCCGAAACAGATCGCATCGAATTCGTGAATGTCGGTATCGGGATCAATGTGCACAACGATACGCGCCATGTTCAGCCGCCGGCTGTGTCCATATCCCAGATAACGGACCGCAAAGCCTCCAGGGCGGACATACTGGCCGGGTTTTGGGATCGCTTCGAACAGCGTCTGGGCCCAGGCAATTTTACCGAAGTGGTGGCCCAATGGAAAGCGCGAGCCGTGACGCTGGGGCGACAGGTGAAGGTTCAGACCCTTTACGATCTGTTTGAGGGGCGCGCAGTGGACATAGAAGAGAACGGCGGCCTCATCCTGGAAAGATCGGATGGCCAACGAATGACCGTCGTATACGGCGACTGCTTTCACCAGTGAAGATGAGCACTTGCGCGGTGCTTTGGCGTTGTTCGATTTCTATTGACAAAACCTGGGGTTGACGGTAAAAGGCCATTTTTCGTACGGGGGCCGTTAACTCAGGAGGTAGAGTATCTGCCTTTTAAGCAGAGAGTCGTTGGTTCGAGTCCAACACGGCCCACCAGTTCGCTGTTTGGACATTGCCCCAGCACCTATCCCAAGTCAAACGATGCTGCTTTTTAATCGGGTTGATG
>JBAQGR010000659.1:0-2961 GCA_049287895.1 Desulfatitalea sp. | reverse complement strand
ACCCGGGTGCGCCACCTACGCCTGATCTGCGACCGCTTGATTTTTCCGCCGGCCCAGCTACCGCTGTTCGAAGAAGAACGCCAAACCGTCCTGCGGCAAGAGCACATCATCGCCGCCGTGGACCGCATTCGGGAGCGGTTTGGGATAGAAGCAGTAAAAATGGGACGCCCGGCAACAGGCTGACACCATGATCCCCCTCACCGTCCGTTCACACTACTCCCTCATGTGGGGCACGGCCTCGATCCGGCAACTGTGCCGCGCGGCCCGGCAAATGGGCTACGACCGGCTGGCGCTGACCGATACGGACAATTTGTATGGATTGTGGTCTTTTCTGGCCGCCTGTGGCCGGGAGGGGCTGAAATCCATCGTGGGCGCCGAAATCACCGATCCGGGCCGCCGGCGCCGGGCTGTCTGTCTGGTGGCCGATGGAGAGGGCTACACCGGCCTGTGCCGGTTGATCACCCAGCGCCACATGGACCCGGCCTTTGATCTGGCCGAAGCCCTGCCCCGCCATGCCCAAGGTTTAGTTGTACTCACCTCCGATGCCGAACTACTGGCAAGCTGGCACAAGGCCGGCGTAACGCTGGCAGCCGCCATGCCGCGCGCGCCTCTATCGCCGACCCATCCCTTGCGCCAAAAAGCGCGGGAGTTGAACGTTCCCCTGGTGGCCACACCGGGCAGCTTCTTCGTACGGCCCGAGGAACACACCCTGCATCGTCTGCTGCGGGCCATCGCGCTGAACACCACTTTAGAACGGTTGCCCGCCGACCAGGTGGCGCCGGCCAACGCCTGGCTGGCCGCCCCGGACCACTATGCCGAGCGCTTTGCCACCTGCCCCGAGGCCGTGGCCCAGACTCAAGCCATCGCCGAACGCATCACCTTTACCGGTCCGGAGTTCGGGCTGGTCATGCCGCCCTGGCAGGACGACCAGGGCCGCACGGCGGACGAGGCCCTGCGCCAGGCCGCCTACGAAGGGGCCCGGCGGCGTTACGGCCACAACTTATCCGAGCCAGTGATGGATCGTCTGGAGCACGAGCTGCGCATCATCGGCCAGATGCACTTTTCAGCTTACTTTCTCATCGTCCGCGACATCGTACAACGCAGCCCGCGCACCTGCGGCCGGGGCTCGGGGGCTGCCTCATTGGTGGCTTACTGTTTGGGCATCACCAATGTCTGTCCGGTCAAATACAACCTATACTTCGGCCGCTTTTTAAATCCGGGCCGCAAGGACCCGCCCGACATCGACGTGGATTTCGCCTGGGACGAGCGCGATGCGGTCATCCAGAGCGTGCTCGACCGGTTCGGTGCCCAGGCGGCCATGGTCTCCAGCCACATCCTGTTCCAGCCGCGCATGGCCGTGCGCGAAACCGCCAAGGTGTTCGGCCTGACCGACGCCGAAATCGGCCGGGTGACCCGACGCCTGCCCTGGTTCTGGCGCATCCAGGATGGATCGGACGATTTTCTGGCCGACCTCAAACAGCGGCCGGAAACCCGGGCCCTGGATTTTGTCCATCCCTGGCCGGAGATCCTGGCCTTGGCCCAGCAACTCATCGGCACGCCCCGCTACTTATCGGTCCACCCCGGCGGCGTGGTGATCACCCCCGGCCCCATCCACGACTACGTTCCGGTCCAGCGGGCCGCCAAAGGGGTGCCCATCATCCAGTGGGAAAAAGATGGCGCCGAAACCGCCGGGCTGGTGAAGATCGATCTGTTGGGCAATCGCAGCCTGGGGGTCATCCGCGACGCTATCCATAACGTTGGAGCCAACGGCATCGCCTTCGACGAAACCCACTGGGAACCCGAAGAGGACCTGGCCACCCAGGAGGCCCTGGCCCAGGGCCGCACCATGGGCTGCTTTTACATCGAAAGCCCGGCCACGCGGCTGTTGCAACAGAAGGCCGGGGTGGGCGACTTCGAACATCTGGTGATTCACTCCAGCATCATCCGGCCGGCGGCCAACGATTTTATCCAGGAGTATATCCGCCGCCTGCAGGGCGGCGCCTGGGAGCCGATCCACCCGCTGCTGGCCGACGTGCTGGACGAGACCTTCGGTATCATGGTGTATCAAGAGGATGTCTCCCGGGCTGCCATGGCCCTGGCCGGCTTTGACGACGCCGCGGCCGACGGTCTGCGCAAAGTGATGTCCAAAAAGGACCGCGAACACCAATTGCAGGACTACTACCAGCGTTTTGCCGATGGCGCCCAAAAAAGAGGCGTCACCCCCGAACAAATCCAAGCAGTATGGGCCATGATGATGAGCTTTTCGGGCTACTCGTTCTGCAAGCCCCACAGCGCCTCCTACGCCCGGGTGTCGTTCCAGGCCGCCTATCTCAAGGTGCACTTTCCGGCTGAATTCATGGCCGCGGTGATCAGCAACCAAGGCGGCTTTTACAGCACCTTTGCCTATGTCTCCGAAGCCCGCCGCCTGGGGGTGACCATTGAAAGACCCGACGTGCGACACAGCCAGATCCGCTGGACCGGCCGCCACGGTCGAATCCGCGTGGGTTTAATGGCGGTCAAGGGCTTGAGCGACGAAGCCGCCCAGCGCATTGTGACCCAACAGCAAACCCAACCCTTTAAAGACCCGGGCGATTTTTTTCTGCGCAGCCGGCCCGACGGCGCCGAAGCGCGCGCCCTGATCCTGTGCGGCGGCCTGGACACCCTGGCGCCTGCGCTTTCCCGGGCCCAACTGCTGTGGGCGCTGGCCCAGTGGCAGACCGGCCGCAAAGCGGCCAACGGTATGCTGCCCCTTTTTGAGACCCAAACAGCCATCGCGCCGCCGCTCCTGCCAGCCGACGATCCCCTGGAACGGCTGCGCCGCGAATTCAAGGTAGTGGGATTCTTATGCGATTGCCATCCCATGAGCCTCTTCGGCGAGGCGGCCCGCCGGGCCGGAGCCCTGCCGGCGCGCGAAGTCGTTCGCCGGGTGGGCCGGCGCGTCACCTTCGCCGGCTGGCTGAT
>JBAQGR010000658.1:0-1980 GCA_049287895.1 Desulfatitalea sp. | reverse complement strand
ACCCACGCATGGCTGCTCTATTTCGGCCTGCTCTTCGTGGGCATGGTCCTGTGGGCGCCCAACGGCCTGGCGGGCCTTATCATGCAGCACGAACCGGTGTGGAAGGCCGGCTTGATCAAACGGCTGCTGCCCTCCTACCTCACGACACTGGTGCCCCTGCTGGTGATGCTCCTCGGGGTCATGCTTCTGGTGGAGATCAACTATCACCTCTCCTTGAGCATCAATCCCGAAGACCCGCTGGAACTCTTCGGTATTGCCTTCAACGCTAGGTCGCCCGTGGCCTGGGCACTGGCCATCGTGTTGATCGGCGTCGGCTTTTTCTTCTTCCGCAAGGCCGGCCGCTGGGTCAACCAAAGCTGGAATGAAGTGACCCAAGTTATGAAGGGGGGCCGCTAGGATGACCGCCATTGCGCTTAAAATCGTAGACGTCCACAAAAGCTTCGGCAGCAGCAAAATCATCAACGGGCTGCATCTGGAGGTGCTCAAGGGCGAGCGCCATGCCGTGATTGGACCCAACGGCGCCGGCAAATCCACGCTTTTCAATCTGATCAGCGGATTTTATCCGGTCAGTTCGGGCTACATCGAACTCGACGGCCAGATCGTCACCAACCTGGCTCCCCATCTTATCAACCGCCGGGGGCTGAGCCGCAGTTTCCAGGTCACCAACATCTTCCCCAAAATGACGGTGTTCGAAAACATCCGCTGCGCCTTGCTCTGGCCCATGGGCTATCGCCACTCCTTCTGGCATCTGGTGGGCAATCTGAAGAAGGTCAACGCCAAGGCCGAGCAGATCCTGGAGCGCATCCGCCTGTCCAACCGCCGGATGATTCCGGCCGGTCTGCTGGCCTACGCAGAACAGCGCGCCCTGGAGATCGGCATCACCATCGCCGGCGACGCCGACGTGATTTTGCTGGACGAACCCACGGCCGGCATGAGCCTGAGCGAAACCGCCCACGCCGTGGAGTTGATCCGCAAAGTCACCGAAGGCAAAACCCTGCTGGTGGTGGAACACGACATGAGCGTGGTCTTCGGCCTGGCCGATCGCATCTCGGTGCTGGTCTACGGCCAGGTGGTGGCCACGGACACGCCGGAAAAGATCCGCCAGAACGCCCAGGTCCAGGAAGCTTATTTAGGGAAGGAGATCGCGTAAATGCTCGAGGTCAAGGATCTACACGCCTATTACGGCCGCAGTCATATTCTACAGAGCGTCAACTTGAACGTGAAAGAGGGGGAGATCGTCAGCCTGCTGGGACGCAACGGGGTGGGGCGCTCCACAACCTGCATGACCATCATGGGGCTGGTGCAACCCCATGGTTCGATTCTTTATAAAGGCCAGCAGATTGCCGGGCTCAAGGCCCACGACGTTGCCCGCAAGGGCATTGGCTTTGTGCCCGAGGACCGCTGGATATTCCCGGGATTGACGGTCTTGCAGAATCTGCAATTGGGCATGAAGAGCAGCAAGCAGAAGGGGCGCTGGCGCATCGAAGATGTCTTCAGCATCTTCCCGCGCCTGGGCGAGCGCTCCAACGTCCACGGCGGCCTGATCTCCGGCGGCGAAAAACAGATGCTGACCATCTGTCGCACTCTGATGGGAGACCCTGACTTCATCATGATCGACGAACCCACCGAAGGGCTGGCACCCATGATGGTCGAGCAGGTGGGCCGCCTGATCGAAGAGATTGCCCGCCGGGGCATCTCGGTGCTTCTGGTGGAGCAGAAGCTGAGCATCGCTTTGAAGATTTCCCAACGGCTCTATATCATGGGGCACGGCCAGATCGTGTACGAAGGCACGCCCGAGGACATTAAAAAGAATCAAGCCGTCCGCAAGGAGTGGCTGGAAGTCTAAGGCGTTGTAAATAAAGGTATCAAAAAGTGTTCGGCAAGAGTATAATCTTTAGCTATGAAGTCTTTCGCCGAACTTCAGGAAAAACTGACCGGTGTGTGGCCACTTCTGGACGAGCGGACGCGCCGACTTACTGC
>JBAQGR010000657.1:0-7410 GCA_049287895.1 Desulfatitalea sp. | reverse complement strand
TCGGGCTCAATATCTGCGTTGGGGCAAGGTGGCCAATCCTCGAAATACTACATGTATTCCTGCGGTTGGCCACCTCACCCCGCCTTGACCTTGTGCCCGATGGAAGGTTTTGAAACCACTTATAGATTTGAACCGACTATCATGTGGAAGACAGGTTGCAAAGATGGTTTTCATTAGAATGAAATGGATGTTTTTGGCACTCGGCGGGATCTCGCTGTTGCTGATCGGCGGACCCGTTCGACCGACTGAGGCGGCCGACACGCGCATCATCCCCACGGTATCCCTGCGCGAAGATTATAACGACAACTTATTTTTCACCAGCGAAGAAGAGGAAGAAGACTATATTACAACGCTCACCGCCGGATTGATCTTTTTTTCCAGGAGCGAACGGTCGCGGATCGATCTGAGTGGCGCGGTGGCACCCTTTTTCTACCGCGACCATAACTCGCTGAACGAAACGGATGCGGATTGTCGGGCGGCAGCGATGTATCGGTTGACGCCGGTCGTGAGCATGAACCTGAATGGAACCATGGAGATCGATCATCGCCCGGACCGGGATATCGACAGCACGGGGCTGGTTTTCAGTACCGATCGACGCGACCGATACCACGCAAGGGCGCAAACCAATCTGGCGCTGAATGAAACCAACGGCCTCGAAATGGCGTATGACTACGATCAGGACAATTGGCACGACGAGCTCTCCGATCGTCTGGATTACGATGGGCATGCCGTCCGTCTGGGTTATCTTTACGATATCGGCCCCCGATTACATGTTACCCAGCTGACGATCGACGCCGGCCATGGTCGGTATTCATACGATACCGCGCGCATGAACAGCAGCTATTTGTCCATCGGCGCTAACCGCATGCTCGATGAACTCCTGCGTGTCAGGGCCTATGGCGGCGCGCGTTACACCGATATGGAATACGATCTTGTGCCCGAGGGCGCGTCATCGGATGAAATGCGCGAAAATAAATCCTGGAACGCCCTCGGTGGAATTAAGATGGAGTATTTAGGTGCGCGCACCCGTTGCGGATTGACGCTTTCCCATGATCTGCGCCCAACCAGCGGTACCCAAGGACCATCCAATTTGACGCGCGGGATCCTCAATGTCAGCCGGCGTCTTCAGGAGAAATTCGCGCTGGGGTTCTCGGCGGGCTATTTTATGAACAGGGCCAAGGCCGACGAGTACTTCGCCGACGAGATCGAGCAAGATACCCTGAGCCTCCGTCCATACCTCCGCTGGCAGTTTTTTGAGCATTTCGCCTTGGAAGGCGCATACGGATATACTGCTTTGGATGATAGAACAACGGACGAGCGCACGAAGCGTCACACACTCTATGTTCAGATCACCTTTGGGTATTCGTTGTTGGATTATCTGGATGTTATCGCCAGCTCCGACCGGTTGGAATATGGTGGGGCCTATCCGCGGCCGTCGCTGCGCTGAGCGTTGACACTCCCGTAGAGCAGAAGTAAGGAGTAGCGATGGAACAATCCACGATTTCGTTCGCCCATTACCTGGAGATCCTGAAACGGCGTAAATGGAGCCTTATTTTACCGGCCATAGCGATTATCGCGGTGGCGACGGCCACGGCCTTTGTGCTTCCTCCCATTTACTGCTCAGAGGCGACCATCTATATCGAAGAACAAGAAATCCCCTCTGATTTTGTCGCCAACACCGAGACAAGTTCGATCGAAAATAGAATCCGCACGATCAATCAACGCGTGATGAGCTTCAATTCATTGGTCGAGGTTATCCGGCAGCATAATCCTTATCCTGAAATGAGCGATAGCGGTACGATCGATGAGATGGTTGCCAAAATACAATCCGCCACGACGGTCGCGCCGGTCAGCGCCCCTGTCGTTGATCGTCGGACGGGTCGGCCCTCGACCGCCACGGTCGCCTTCGTGCTGCGATTCACCGGCAGGGACCCGAGCCTTGTTCAGGAAATGGCCAATGCTCTGGCGGAGCTGTTTCTCGAAGAGAATAAAAAGACCCGGGTCCAGCAAGTGGAGGATACATCGACTTTTCTGGAAGCGGAAACGGCCCGAATTAAAAGTGAACTGTCCACTGTGGAGTCGAAGATTTCGATATTCAAGCAACAAAACCTCAATGCGCTTCCCGAAATATTACCGGTAAACATTCAGGGCGTGAACAACAGCGAGAGCAATCTAAACAACGCTCATCAGCAGTTGAAAAACCTCAAGGAGCGTGAAGGATATTTGAACACCCAATTGGTTGTGCTTTATCCGAATCTCGAAAGTGAAAGCCAGAAACGGTTGGAAGAACTCAAGGTCCAGTTGATGGGGTTGACGAAGTCTTTTTCAGATGAGTATCCGGATGTCAAAAAAACGCGTACAGAGATTGCCACGCTGGAGCACTCGCTATCCCTGCTAAAAGCACAGGCGGGCACGCTTCCGGACAATCCGGCCTATATCACTCTGAATGCGCAATTGGCTAGCGTCCGGGCCGAAATTTTGTCCGTTCAGCAGCAAATCGGCCGGTTGACCCAAGAAGTGGAAGAATACAAGCGACGCGTGGTGGCGACACCCGGGGTGGAAGATGAGTATAATGATCTAATTCGCACGCGTAAAAGCATGCAGGTCAAATATGAAGATTTGGTCTGCAAATTGATGGATTCACGGGTTGCCCAAGGCCTTGAAAAAGGACAAAAAGGCGAGCGTTTTACAATGGTCGAATCGCCGCGCATGCCGCTTAAACCCTACAAGCCCAATCGGATGGCGATTCTTTTCATCGGCCTTGTGCTGGGAATCGGAACCGGTATCGGCACGGCCAGCCTGAGGGAGTTTATGGATGACCGGATTTACGGCATGGCTGCGATCCAGTCGGTTACCGGTTTTCCAGTGCTTGTTGCTATTCCAGTCATTGTGACCGCCAAGGATCGTGCCTTGAAGTATAGAAGACGGATCATGGTTCTTTGCGGACTGGTCTTCACAGGCATGCTCGTCTTGGCGGTTTTTTACCATGGGGATTGGACGTCGGGTTTTTGGACGGGAATCAATCGGTGATGAAGACAGGAGTGCTATGAAACTCAGAGTTGCCTTGGACAAAGCGGCCAAGAATCGCAAGGAGACGGGCGCCGGCCTTCCCAGAGTACTGACCCCGGTCGTGAATGAAATTACCGTGGCGCCCCCTAACTACTCAAGATCGATCCATATTCCTTTTGATTTGCAGCGCGCCCGGGAGAATCGATGCTTGATCAGCAATCCCGATTCCCCGGAGGCACAGAGCTATAAGGTGCTGCGCGTTAAGATTCATTTGCAAATGCAACAGAAGAATTTAAGGACCGTGCTGATCACCAGCCCGCGTCCGGGGGAGGGCAAGACGTTGACGGCCGTAAACTTGGCTCTGATATTTGCCCAGTCTTACGACCAGACGGTTCTTGTGGTCGATTGTGATTTAAATCGTCAAGCCGTGCACAAGACCTTGGCCATCGATAGCCAAGTGGGGCTGAAGGATTATCTGATGGACGCTAAACCGCTTCAAGAAGTGTTCATCTGGCCGGGCATCGAGAAACTGACCCTGATCTCCGGCGGCGGACCGGTTGCCAACAGCCCCGAAGTGATAGGGTCCAAGCGCATGGGGGTGCTTGTAAAAGAGCTGAAACATCGTTATGATAATCGCCTTGTGCTCTTCGATGCGCCGCCGCTGTTGGGATGCGCCGATGCGCTGGCGTTGCTGCCGTATATGGATTGTTTTGTTATGGTGGTGGCCGAAGGCCAGACAACGCTGCGGGATCTCCGCAAAGCCCTTGAGGTGGTGCCTGAGGAAAAATTTCTCGGATTTGTCATGAACCGCCAAAAACAAGGCCCTTCCGTAAGACACGAGTAGACGGGGCCATGTTTGAAAGGTGGCCGTATGAAAGGCAAAGGCATCTGGCTGTCGGTCAATGCGCGCTGATCCCCGTAAACACGCCTTCTTCCTAGTTTTGTTTCATCTGGCAAGAGGGGGAAAAGCGGTCCTATCGTTTTGAGGAACATTTCATGTACGAAGCTTTTTACAATTTCCGGAAAAAGCCGTTTGACCTCAGCCCGGATCCCAATTTCATGTTCAAAAGCGAAAAGCATCAGAAAGCGCTCTCCTACATGGAGTATGGGCTTTCAGAAAACGTGGGGTTCCTGGTGCTGACGGGGGATGTCGGCTGCGGTAAGACAACAACGGCGAAGTATATCATCCGGGAGCTTGGACGAAGCTTTCTCACCAGTTACATTTCAAATACGCACTTGTCTTCCGACCAGGTGCTCCGAATGATTTTAACCGGCTTCAGCCTGCCGGCGCAGAAAGTGGAAAAAGCCAGAGCTCTCGATGTTTTGACACGCTTATTGTTGACGATGCGCCAAAGGGGCAAACGTGTTCTGGTGGTCATCGACGAAGCACAGAATCTGACGGCCAAGGCATTGGAAGAGATACGGATGTTGTCCAACATTCACAACGATAGCGGCGTTCTTGTTCAGATCCTGCTGATCGGACAACCCGAGTTGCTCAAGACCCTCAAGAAGCCCGCCATGCGACAATTGGCCCAACGTGTGGCTGTTCATTTCCATTTGACCGGGCTCGATCGACAGGAGACCGCGGATTACATCGCCTATCGCCTTGGCGTCGTCGGCGGGAAGCGCGATTTGTTCACCGCGGCCTCGGTGGATAAGGTTTTTGAATTGTCCCGGGGAGTACCCCGCTTGATCAATTTGATCTGTGAGGCCGCGCTGGTTTATGGGTTTGCCGATGAAAGTGCCAGCATCAGTCAGGATATCATCCGGCAAATCATCACGGATAAGATCGGTGTGGGTATCGCCACCGATCCGGTAGCGACCAGCGATCCTCTCGACGAGGAAAAGAGTTCATCCTATCTCAACGATTATCAAGAGAAATTCGAGACACTGGAAAAGGATGTTGAAAACCTAAGAGCCGTTGTCTTGGAGCAGTTCCGCAGCTTGGAGAATACTGTCGTCAAAGCCGATGCGACTCTGATGGATTACCTGCGCAAAATCATCCAAAAAGAGCGCCAGGACCATGAACGCCTGGCGCAAAAACAGGCCGCCCTGGAACAGAAAATCAACCAGCTCACCCAGGAAATCACCGGGCGGAACTAATCGGCCCTAAAACTATAAATCACCCTCGAAACCAAAAAGGATAGGTGCATGCAAGCACTATTGGTGGCCGGGGCGCGCCCCAACTTCATGAAGATCGCGCCCCTTTTTAAGGAAGCCGCAAATAACAGCCGGATCGATTGCAAGATCGTTCATACCGGCCAGCATTACGATTATGAGATGTCACAGGCGTTTTTCGAAGATTTGAAGTTGCCCGAACCGCACTTTTTCCTGAATGCCGGCTCGGGTACGCACGCCCAACAGACGGCCAGAATAATGGTCGGGTTTGAAGCGTTGTGTGAAAAGGAACGCCCGGATGTCGTTATCGTGGTCGGCGACGTGAATTCGACACTGGCGGCCAGCATCGTGGCCAAGAAGCAAAATATCAAGGTGGCGCACGTCGAGGCGGGGCTCAGAAGTTTCGACTTGACGATGCCGGAGGAGATCAACCGGATGGTTACGGACGCCATTTCGGATTTTTTCTTTGTTACCGAAGAGAGCGCTCTAAGGAATTTGACCCTCGAAGGGAAAGCCAGGGAGAGAATCTATTTTGTCGGCAATGTGATGATCGATAATCTTTATCACCAAATGGAAGAATTGGAGGCATGCGCTGGAACACGGTTTTCGACCTTTGGTTTGAAAGCCGAAAGCAAGGGGTATGCATTCTTGACGTTGCATCGGCCATCGAATGTTGATTCAAGAGAAGTCTTCGCGGGTATTGCCGAAGCGATCAATAAAATATCCGAACAGCTGGATGTATTCTTTTCAGTACACCCAAGGACCAAAAAGATGATCGAACAGAACGCGGTCCGGTTTGCGGATCGGGTGCGCCTGCTGCCCCCGCTCAGCTATAAAGAGGCGCTCTATTTATGGAAGGATGCTCGCATGGTGTTGACCGACAGCGGTGGCTTGCAGGAAGAGACGACTGCTATTGGCGTGCCTTGCATTACGATCAGAAATAACACGGAGCGGCCGATAACCGTTGAAATGGGGTCCAACAGGCTGGCGGGTAATCAAAAAGAGGGGATCTGGCGGGCCTTTGACGAGACTTTGGATAGAGGTAATCCCGGGTATAAAGTCCCGCCCCAGTGGGATGGGAAGGCATCAGGGCGGATTTGGAAAGTGCTCTGCGAATTGCTTCATAACGAGGAGACGCATCGGCAAGCTTCTGGCGATGCCGCTTGATGGCGTGGACAAGCAGGCCCGAGACAAAGAGCAATATGTCCAAAAAAGTAAAAGTCGCGGTTAGTTACCGCGTATGTCAGCACTGGAGGGTGCCTATATTCAGGAGGCTGGCAAACCAAGAAAATATAGAACTGAAAATGTTTTATGGCGCTGATGTACCCGGTACAAAATTAGTCAGCTTTAGTGAAGAGCCGGGATTTCAGAACGAACGTCTGAAGACAATGGTATTTCGCCTAAATACATCTGGCCGTAGTGTTGCGCTTTTATTCTGCCCAGGTTTGCTTAGAAAACTGAAAAAATTCAACCCAGATGTAATACTCACGGAAGGTGGTAGTAATTTCATTAACAATATTAGTGTGTTCATATATCGACTCATCAGCGGTACGCCTGTCGTCTGGTGGACGTTAGGTGAATTGCCCGGAAGGCAGTACTCGGCAGCCGGCAAATTATTTAGAAGAATCATACGATATATGGAGAATAAAAGCGACGTTTTATTAGGATATAGCTCAGTAGCAATGGAGTATTTCTTACGTAATGGATATGATAAGAAAAAATGTTTTGTAGCGGTCAATTGCATTGATACAGATAAAGTAATCACTGATATCGCGCGTTTAAAATTAGAAAGCGAAAAGACAAAATGGAGCCTGAAGCTTGAAAACAATAAGGTGATCCTATTTGTTGGGGCCTTAACCTATGAGAAAAATGTTGATACGCTTCTAACGGCATTTGCGATAGTAAATGAAAAATTTCCAGCATCCAAGCTAATAATCGTTGGCGACGGCCCTGCGCGTCATTTTCTCGAAAATATCGCTAAAGAATATTGCATAGATAGTAATTGCTTCTTTATTGGTTCTGTAATTGAGGATGTGACAAAATATTTTCAGATAGCAGATATTTTTGTTCTACCAGGGTTAGGTGGATTGGCGGTAAGTGAAGCTCTCGCAAACGGCATTCCAGTAATTTGTGGACAAGGCGATGGGTGCGAAGTGGACTTAGTGATAAACGGTGAGACGGGATATCGATATGATCATAAGATCAAAAATGGCGGAAATGAGAACTACACAAATTGGCTCGCTGGACGCATGTCCGACTTGATAGAAGATGACTTAAAACTGC
>JBAQGR010000656.1:0-3762 GCA_049287895.1 Desulfatitalea sp. | reverse complement strand
CCCTTTGGCTTTGAGATAGGCTTCGAGAATCTTGTTGGTGGTCCGGGGATAGACATAGTCGGTACCGGCCAGTACCCAGCGTTTGACTTTTATGCTGTTCATGAGGTAATCCACCGCGGGAATGGCCTGCTGGTTCGGCGCGGCGCCGGTGTAGAAGACATTTTTGGAAGACTCCTCGCCTTCATACTGCACCGGGTAGAAGAGCAGACTGTTCAGCTCTTCGAAGACCGGCAGCACCGATTTCCGGGAAACCGATGTCCAGCATCCGAACACCGCCGCGACTTTTTGCTTCTCGATCAATTCGCGTGCTTTTTCGGCAAACAGCGGCCAGTTGGAGGCCGGATCGACCACCACCGCTTCGAGTTTTTTGCCCAGCAGTCCGCCTTTTTTGTTCTGCTCTTCGATCAGCATGAGCATGGTGTCCTTGAGCGTCGTCTCGCTGATCGCCATGGTGCCCGACAGGGAGTGAAGCACTCCGACCTTGATGGTCTCCGCCGCCAGGGCCCTTCCGCAGAATAGGCAACCGGCCAGCAGAACCGACAGAGTGATGAAATGGATTCGACGTAGTTTCATTTTAACTCCTTTCCGACGATGCAGATTAAATGTGATATGGGTTCCAACTCCCGAATCATTCGGCGGTCATGCCCAACTTGCCCCTCTGTATGGCATTTTGCATGCCATGCCGGGGGCGGTCCTTGGGTGTATGAAATGCAACAGTTTGTAATGTCAGTGAATAGAAACAAATGCAGGAAGGTAAACGGCCCATTTCGGAGTGCGGGGAATATTCATAATTGTTTTTACAAAATACAAAAATGTCCAAAAACATATATAAAATGACATAATTGAATTGATGGGTGGCATGGCGCCCATCGCCTGGACGGCTCGTGATTTTGGTGTGGTTCAAGGCAAACCGGTCTATCCCGCGGGCAATGGTTGACGGCCCATGGTCAGATCAGCTAAATAGTGGGCCAGCGATCCTTCCCGTACCTAAGGAGTCCCTATGAAACAGCTCAGATCCATCGGGTGCAGCACCCAATTTTGCATGGTGATCGGCAACCCCATCGCCCACAGCCTTTCACCGGCCCTTCACAATGCCGCCTATGAAGCGCTGGGTCTGGATTTCGTCTATGTGGCCTGCCGTGTGGAGGATGTGAAGAACGCCCTGGCCGGCATGCGCGCCCTGGGCAACTTCCGGGGCATGAGCATCACCATCCCGCATAAGATCGAGGCCATGAAGTATGTGGATGAGATCCGGGAGGTGGATCGGGCTATCGGTTCGATCAATACGGTGGTTCACGAAGGAGAGCGGCTCATCGGGCTGGGCACCGACGGACCGGGGGCCTTGAAGGCTTTGGAGGATGCCGGCGTGAAGCTCAATGGCAAACAGGTGCTGATGCTGGGCGCCGGCGGCGCGGCCCGGGCGATTGCTTTTACCCTGGCCCGGGAAGCAACGCTCTCCGGGCTGACGTTGCTGGATATCAATGAACCCCTGATGCAGGGCCTACGGACCGACTTGACGGAGGGCACCTCTCTGGCCGTGGCCGCCGCGTTGCTCGACGCCAGATCCCTGGCCGAGGCCATGGAACGCGCCGATGTGATCGTTCACTGCACCTCGGTGGGCATGCATCCCAAGCAAGGGGTGTCGCTGATTCCCAGCGATCTTTTCCGGCATGGCCAGGTGGTTTTCGATATCGTCTATACGCCTCTTGAAACCAAGCTGCTGGCCGATGCCCGCGCGCGCGGCCTGCAAACGATTTCGGGTGTGGAGATGTTCGTGCACCAGGCGGTCCTGCAATTCGAACAGTTCACCGGCGTTGTCGCTCCCGTGGCGGTGATGCGCCAGGTGGTGATGGAGCATTTGCGGTCATGAACATTGTTTTAATCGGATACCGGGGCACGGGCAAAAGCCATGTGGGCCGCATCGTCGCCCAGCGCCTCAAGATGCAGTGCATCTCCATGGATGCCAAAATTGTTGAAAAGGCCGGCATGCCCGTCCCCGAGATCGTCCAGCGCTGCGGCTGGCCTGGATTCCGCGATATGGAGAGCGAGGTGGCCCGTGAATTGGCCGGTCAGAACGGCCTGGTGATCGACACGGGCGGCGGCGTGATCGAACGGCCGGAGAATATCGCAGCCCTGGCGGCCGACGGTCTGGTGGTCTGGCTGAAGGCCTCGGTGGCGGTCATCGTCAGCCGCATCCAGGGCGGCACCGAGCGTCCGGCCCTGACCGCGGGCAAGAGCTTCACCGAAGAAGTGGCCGATGTGCTGGTCCAGCGGACACCCAAATACAAGGCGGCCGCGCAATTCGAAATCGACACCGACCTGCTGGGCGTCAAGCAGGTCGCCGACCAGGTGGTCGCCTTGTGGCGCGCCCACGTCCGTTAGTTGCTAATTATCCAGTTCCACCTGATTTGTAGACCAGCATGGGCGTTGCGCACACGGCGGCGATGGAGGAGATATTGACGATCGTGCCGCTCTCCTGCTTTTCCATGAAGGGCAGCACATGCTTGCAGGTCAGGAACATGCTCTTGAGATTGATGTTGAAGACGCGGTCCCAGGTCTCCTCGGTGACTTGCACCGGTGTGCCGTCCTTGCCCACATTGTTGACCAGGATATCGATCTTCCCGTAGCGTTCGGCACAACTCTCGGTCATGCGTTGGCACGCTGCGGCCGCGGTGGTTTTGCGGTTATGCCCGCGTATGCGGGCACAACCGTCTTGGCGCAAAGATCTACATTTTCGTTCTACGCCCGGGCAGACGACAGGGCCGCCGGTCCGTAGATGGACTTGAGCACGACTTCCACTTTGGACCCTTCCGGCGGCATGCGCTCCCAGTCCACCTTGTAGTAATTGACGGTCGTTTTGAGCGGCAGCACATTGTCGGTGATGATGCCGCCATTGCAGTCCGAGGGACAGAGGATGCAGCCCGAGGGAAAGTTGATGGCCTCGCCGGTGCCGTGGTAGATGAAATGGGGCGTGTAGGGTTTGATCACCTCTTTGCCTTCCACTTCGATCTTCTCCATGATGAAATCTTCGATGGCGCCTTCCACGATCTTCCCGGTTTTTTCAAAACGGATGGTGCAAATGATGGGGTCGCCGTCCAGGTAGTCTTCGCGGGTGGTGGTGGCCTTGAGGCCTCGGCGCTGTTCGACCTCATTCATGGGGATCTGCCGGCGCGACCGGATGCCGATCTCCTGGATGGCCTTGTCGATGTCCACGCGCGAAACGGCGGTGGTAAAGACGAAGAATCCCTCCATCTTACCACCCCATACGCCGAAAAAGGCCTGGAAGCGCCGGCCCCAATCGACCACCGAGGGTTTGGTCACATCCTTGGTGACCGTGGCCGAGATGCGCAGCTCGCGGGCCACCGGGTCCACGATCATCAGGTCCTCTTTACCGCCCAGGTTACCGCGGACCATGCGGGTGGACTCCTGGACCGGCGCTGCCGCCGCCGGGCTGGTGCTCAGGGCGCTCCAACCCAGGGCTCCCACGGCCAGGGTCTTCAAGAAGTCGGAACGGGTCAAGCCGGCATTTTGGGCGCTGTCCGGCGCAGCGGCCATTGAGCGTCGCGTCAGGTTGTCGATGGCATTGCCTGAACAGCAACCGCACTTTGGTTTCAATTCATTGCTCTCTTGCATTGTGTATTCTTCCTCCTCTGTTTCTAAGAATAACATTCTGGCCACCGTCAGGGCCTCTTGAAGGTTCAGACCGAAAATCTTATTGCTTTCAAAGCGCATGCGCTGCGCGTACTCCTCGAAGTGCTTCTT
>JBAQGR010000655.1:0-1745 GCA_049287895.1 Desulfatitalea sp. | reverse complement strand
CATGATCTCGCGCATGCGCCGGTCGGCCTTGATCTTTCTGCGTTCTTTATCGGGATCGACGATTTTTTCAGGGGATGCCATGAATGCTCCTTTACAACATTTCTAAAAACGCTTCGCAGCGCGTGCGCAACTGTCCTTCGGAGGAGATCTGATCCTCGATTTCGAACAGCATGCTGGGAATGCCGGCCTTATCCAGCATGGCCTTCATGTAAGGGTAGTCAAAGGCATGCGGGTCGCAGAACTTGAGGAGTAGAAAGATCACCCCGTCGGCCTTGTACGCCTTGACCTTGTCCAGTAGATATTGCCCTCGGGAATGAATGCCCGCGTGCTTGGCCGGGCAGACCACACGTTGCCGGTATCGCTGGGAGATGGCCGCCAGGAGATCGCCGCTCTCGCCGACCGCGCCTTCGAAATAGCGCGCGCCGGTGCAGAAGTCATCCCAGACCACCCGGCCGCCCGATGCTTCCACCACCGGGTAGATATCCGGCATACTGCACAAGCCGCCGCTCAACACCAGGCGTTTGACCGGCGCAGAAACGTCGGGCACCTGGGCCTCCAGGGTGTCCGCGAGGGTTTCCAGGGCCTCGGCCAGTTCGGCGCGGTCCATCACCAGGGCCGCCCTGAACACGGCATGCAGGTCGCTGCCGGCGATGGCCCCGGGGTTGCGCTGACGCAGGTTATAAATCCGTTCCAGCCCCTGGCGCACGCGGTTGCAGACGCGGATCGCCGCTTGCAGCCCGGCCTCCGAAATCGTCACGCCCAGGTCGGCTTCCAAATCGGCCTTGAACTTGCGCAGCACGGCCAGCATATATTCGGCGGCGCTGTCGGTGTCCAGCTTGACCGGCAGGATGATGTCGGCGTGAAAAGCGCTGCCGATGTTCATGCGCCAGATGTCCGAGAGCCGCTGGATGGTGTCGCAGGTGTGGGGAAAGACCGCGCCGTCCAGAAAAGACAACCGGCCGGCCAGGGCATCTTCCAGGACACCGCGCACCAGACCGCAGCAGTAGGCTTGCAGATGGCCGTCGGCCCGGGAGATCTGCTCGCCGCTGCTCAGGATGCGGTAGGGCAACGCCCCGGCGGCCACGATCAGCTCCACGGGTGTGTAGGAACACAGGTGGCCGACCACCTTGCCGCCGGTTTTCTTTTTCCAGTTTTGGGCATAATCGTTCGGCTTCGCGCTGATATCGCGGAAGCGCTGGAAGTAATCCATGGATCAGGCTCCTTTTTTCGTCTTGGCGATCTCTTCATCCTGCAACACTTTATAAGCGATCTTGCCCACCAGCGTCAGGGGTAGCGCGTCGCGAAACTCGATCTCCCGGGGACAGCTCCATTTGATCAGATCTTTCTGGCAGTGGGCGATCAATTGCTTTTCCATCTCCGCACCGGCCTTGCTTTTATCCTTGAGCACCACGAACGCCTTGACCCGCTCGATCTGGGCGGGATCGGGCACGCCGACAACGCACGCCTCGGCGACCTCGGGATGGCGGTAGAGCAGTTCTTCCACCTGGGCCGGGTAGACATTCATGCCCGACGACTTGATCATGCGCTTCTGGCGCAGCTTGAAGTAGAAAAAGCCGTCCGCGTCCATGGTGCCGATGTCGCCGGTGTGCAGCCAGACGCGGCCGTCGGCATGGGTGCGCAGGGTCTTGGCGGTCTCTTCGGGCTGGTTCAGATAGCCCAGCATGACGGCCGGGCCGCTGATGCAGATCTCGCCCTCTTCGCCCACGGGCGCCTCGTCGATGGCA
>JBAQGR010000654.1:0-9092 GCA_049287895.1 Desulfatitalea sp. | reverse complement strand
ATCGATGGAATCCAATCCAAATTTTGGCCCGAACAAGATGTCGTCGTCCTGAATATCTTCAGGGGTGAATTCCATGATGCGCAACTCTTTTATAATCATCTGCTTCAATTGTGTTCTCAGATCCATTAAATTTCCCCACGCAGCGCTTTAATGCTTCGGGTTGCTCCGGTGCAACATCTAAACAGTTTCCATCAACTCGTGATAAATTTGTGCTTCCCTGTCCGCACACTCACGTAGAACAGCCGCTATGGCGGCATAGGACTCCCCGTCGCGCTCGCGGCCTTTGCAGATACGCGACGCCAACAGGGCCGAATAGCGCCAACGATCTCCCACACCGGTTAATTGACTGGATAGATCGGCCAATCGCGGCGACTTCATTACGTCGGCCGCCTCCTGCAAAAAAGCGGCATATATGTATCGGAATCCCGCTCCGCCCGTACCGATTTCTTCCTGCATGCGAATCAGTTGCCCCAGATGGAGCTGGGCTCTCTCCGGCCCAAGACGTTCAGGCCAGCGCTCCAGCCGCTTGGCTAAAAACCGGATGCCCGCGATGCCGATTAAGGGGAATCGCGATTTAAGCATATTTCGACCTACGCCTTGAATCGCTTTCTGAATCGATTGGATCAGGTCGATGTCGGTCGGCATTCGATCGATGTAATACATCTGACCTCTTGGGGCGAGGACACCTTTAGCGAAACGGGCTTTGCGCAGCCGGCTGCTCGAACACGTGACCGGTTCAGGAAATACAGGATCGCTAATCAGATAATCGTCCCCGCGCTTTCCATACACCACCAGATTATGCGCGTTAAAATGGAAACGAAACGCCTCCGGAAAGTACGGCAACCAGAAGGCGCCGGTGCGGCACCCCACAGCAATGCCTTGGGCCAGCTTGGCATCCAGGGTGGCCATGGCTTTTTGTTCATTGCGAAAAGTCTTAAATTGCAGCGTCACACCCAGACGGCGGGTCACGGATTTAATAATGCCACCGGCTGCACAGCGAAATGTGGTGAGGGGCAGTTTGTTCATCCGAATAAACGGCAAATAACCAAAAAATAGCCCTTCGCCGATGCCAAAAGCCATTGCCTCGCTGATGTTCAAGCCATGGTGGCTGAGTAAATTGGATGCCACACCGCTTTCGCAATGGGACGCTTGTCTGTGGACAAATGGCTTTTCGATATGAACGTCCCTCATGCGCTAACAACAAATATCCGGTACATGATCGAGCGCTTCGATGCTCAGCTCGAACAGATCGGCATAGCGTTGCTTATGTTTTGATTTCATGGCGGCATAGCCCCGGGGCGTCAGGTGGCGGCGAACTTTCCACCGAAATTGTTTTACATATTTGGCCAATAGGCCCACCGTCATCTGGTTGCGAACCATATGGTAAGCCAGGGGGCTCATTTGCCCGTTTTGGATGCGCTGCACTGTTTCGCGCACCTGTGCGATGATCTGATGCAATGCTTGTGAATTGGCAATGTTTTTCGGCTCCCAACCCAGGGAAGGAACCATTTCATACCGCCCCTTCTCATTGACCGCATAGCAGACCTCTTTCAAACCCCCTGCCATGCCGCAATCCTGCGGCACCTGATCGATTTGCATCGCACACTTTCACAATCATGGCGACCGTTTTCCCTAGTTGCCGTGGCCCCCATTTAACTGAATTTTACTTAGAGAATAGGCTCTTAGCATGTGATTACGAAGCAAGTCAATATCGCCATTATTGCGGAATGGCAGAGGTGGTATCATGGTGATCAAAGACATTCCTGATTTGTTGGAAGGGTTGCGGCGAGCGCCCAATATATTGTCTAAATTTGTGGCAACTATCCCGGAACAATGCCTGGATCTGCGAAGAGGAAGCGGGTTCTGGACCATTGCGGAACATGTGAGCCATTTGGCGCAGGTGCAGCCCATGCCCCTCAAGCGGCTGAATCGCTTTATGACCGAAGATCATCCGGAATTCGTGCCGAACCTGCCTGGTAAAAGCGATGATGAGCCGGGGACCCCGGCACGGATAGGCATGGCCGAGGCCCTCTCGCAGTTTGAAAGAGATGTGGTCAAATAAAAAGGTTCAACCCGTTAAGCCGCTTTTGATACCTCAATTATGGATACTTTAATTTGACGCGGCTACTTAGTCCATTTTCGGGACTAACTCTTTTGTATCTGTATAGCCCCGCCAAGCGCCTGATAGAGCATCATGCAATTTTTCAGTTGGTTCATACGAACTGCGGCAAGAGCCCTCTCGGCATCACGCCGACTCTCCTGGGCATCCAGCAACGATTGCAAAGCGGTTGATCCTGTTTGATAGCGAATCTCGGCTAATTGTTCTGCTTTCCTGGCGAGTTCAAGGGAATCATTCAATTGCTTGATCTCTTCAGCGTGATTTTTTCGTGCTGCCAACGCATTCTCGACATCGCTGAGCGCGGAATAGAGTGTCTGCCTGAAGTTGACAACAGCCTCCTCATATTCCGTCTTTGATATTTCAACGTTCAGTTGCATGGTATTCCATTGGATGAACGGCAAGGTCAAACCGGCACCCAAGGTGGCATATGGATTTCTTAATATCTCGATCAGGCTGGTACTACTTGTACCGAGAGTTCCGGTCAAGGAAAGGCTTGGATAATAGCTGGCACGGGTATTGTCGACATTCGCAAGGTATTTTATCAGCCTCTGTTCCGCAGCTTGAAGGTCAGGGCGTTGGGCGAGAAGACTGGCCGGAATACCTGCCGGGACTTGCGGTAGAGCCTCATCCGGCAGGCGTTGACGTTCAGGAATCGCATTTTCGGGCGCTTGATTGAAGAGAATCGACAAGGCATTGCGGGCTTCTGTCCTTTGTTGCTGGAGTTCGGTCAACTGGGCTCTTTGGCTGGCAACAGTTTGCTTCGCCTGAACTTTGTCCAAGGCTGAAACCGCTCCTGCCTGGTATTTCACCTCAACCAGTTCCAGGATTCTCTCCGCATTGGCGATGCTTGCTTCAACAGTGGCAATCCGTTCATTCAAATAAGCGATGGTCCAGTAGTCCGTCGCGACCGTGCCGATCAAAGACAACGCAGTGCTCCGGCGATCAGATTCGGTGGCTTCGGCCTCCCAACTGCTTGCGTCACGGGCGCTGGCCAATTTTCCCCAGAGGTCCAGTTCGTAACTTGCCGTGGCGGTGACACCGCTTGTTTGGGTATCTGTATGATTATGCAGATCATGTGTTATGCTGCTGTTGGCACCAACAGACACTGAGGGCGTAAGGTTGGTTTTGGTAAGTTTCGCTGCAAGTTGGGCTCGCTTGGCCTTGATCGCGGCCGCAGCGAGATTGTTGTTGGACTTGAGAGCCTTTTCAATCAACTCGCTCAGAAAGGGATCTTTGAAGTCTTGCCACCACTGCTCCTTGGCGGCAACGGTCGTTCCGGTAGTGCTTGCCTCCTGCCAATGCTGGGGAAGATTCACTTCCGGACGGGTATATTGGCTCCGCGGTACAAGACCGCTGCAACCAGCCAGGAGGAGCAGCATCGGCAGTGCGAGGGCGTATTTAATCTTGAATAACGTGTTCATCGTGTTCTACTCCCTGGCAAGCGCTTCGATTGGATCAAGCCGTGCCGCATTGCGAGCCGGCAGGAACCCGAAGAGGACACCTATTATCGAAGAACAGGCGAATGCCGACACGATGGATGTAAGAGAAAAGCTCATGGAAAAGCTGGAAACGAACAGCTGAAAGATTCTGCCGACCCCATAGGAAAGCAGGATGCCGATCATCCCTCCAATGAGACAGACCAGAACCGACTCGATCAGGAATTGTTGCATGATGTCGTCCTGACGTGCTCCGACCGCCATTCGTATGCCGATCTCGTGAGTTCGCTCGATAACGGATACCAGCATGATGTTCATGACACCGATTCCCCCGACTACCAACGAGATGACCGCAATAGCTGAAATCATCATCGCCAGGGTGGTCGTGGTTTTGTTGATCGTTTTCATAATGCTGTCGCTGCTGTTGGTGTAAAAGTCCTTGCGGCCGTGCCGTTGCGTCAGCAGTTTGATGATGCTCTGTTCAGCAATCTGGTTGGAAACCCCTTCTTTGACCCTGACCGTAATCGAACTGAAATACTGCTGCCCGAGGAGCCGGTTCATTGCTGCACTGTAGGGTATCCAAATTTCCAGGTTCGAGCCGTTGCCGAACGGGCCGTCCTTGGCTTTGGTAACGCCAATGACCTGGCAGGGAAGCGTGCCGATGAAAATGACCTTGCCAATCGGTTCTTCGTTGGCAAAAAACTTCTTGCTGGTGTTCTGGTCGATCACCGCCACCTGGGCCTGCTGTTTCACATCGTCACTGGAAAAGGCCATGCCGCTGGCAATGTCATACCCTTTGACCCTGAAGAACTGCTCTCCGACTCCATTCACGGAAGCATTTGCGGTCAAATTGTGATACCGGAGGAGCTGAGTGCCACCGGTAGTCGGTGAGGCACTGTCGACGTACACCTGTGATTTCAACGCCTCCAGGTCTGACGGCACAAGGGTCTGGATACTGGCAGCATCCTCATCTCCCCAGTCCTTGCCGGGATTGACGTCGATCACATTGGTCCCCATGGAACTGATATCTTTGATAACCTTCCGTTGCGCCCCTTGCCCCAAAGCCACCACCGAGACGACGGAGGTGATGCCGATGATGATTCCCAGCATGGTCAGAAGGGTTCGTATCCGATGCGATGCCATGGCAATCAGGGCCATCTTGAACGCTTCGGCAAATCTTCCCCAATGCGCATGGAGGGTGTTGGTGGAATGGGCTGGCAACACTCTGTCCGGCAGGCTGGCAGCTATTGTTGCCTGCCGTTCCGGATTAGGCTGGTCACGAACAATCAACCCGTCACGGATCTCAATGACCCGTTCGGCATGATTGGCAACCTGCTGGTCATGGGTGACGAGAATGATGGTGTGGCCACTGGCATGGAGTTCATGAAGGACGGCCATCATCTCTTTGCCGCTTTCACTGTCCAGGGCTCCGGTCGGTTCGTCAGCCAATAGGACGTCGCCGCCGTTCATCAGCGCCCTGGCGATACTGACCCGCTGCTGCTGCCCTCCGGAAAGCTGATTTGGGCGATGGTCGCACCGTTCACCAAGACCAAGGCGCTGAAGGAGCTTGCGGGCACGTTCCTGCCGGGAATGTTTGTTCGCCCCGGCATAGATGGCGGGTATCTCGACATTTTGAGCAGCCGTCAGATGCGGCAGCAGGTGGTACCGCTGGAAAATGAAACCAAAGTAGTCGCGCCGGAATCTGGCCAGTTCATTATCGGAGAGTCGACTGGTCTCCTTGCCTTCAATCCGGTAGCTTCCCTCGCTGGGGCGATCGAGACAGCCGAGAATATTCATCAGCGTTGATTTCCCTGAACCGGAAGCGCCGACAAGCGCCACCATCTCCCCGGCCCGGATGGTTAGGTCGATCCCTTTGAGAACGGCGATCTCCTGGTCGCCGGTCACGAAACGGCGCACGAGACCTGAAATTTCCAGTAACGGCTTGTTCACTTATCGTCTCCCGCCCGGAGGTTGTGGCATCGCCCCTGAGTCGGACTTGGGCAGAGTCGAACTGTCACCGACGATTATTTTATCCCCTTCATTCAGCCCTTCGATGACTTGGACGTTCACATTGTTGGAGATACCGGTGCGGATTGTGCGCGTCTCTGTTTTTTCACCTGACAACACGTGCACCGCAGCCGTGTCGTCCTTTTTATTTTCAAGAACGGATACCGGGATACAGAGAGCTTGCTTGACCTGGTTCAGCACGATAGCGACCTGGGCCGTCATGGACACTTTCAGTTTGTTTTTCGGATTGGGGATTTCGAACAATCCATAATAGTAAATGGCCGGGTTGGTACTGCTACTCGTGCTTGTCCCGCTCGTGGTCGTGCTGCTGGAAACAGGTCCAGGTTCAATTGCGCGTAGTTGTCCGTAATAGCGTGTCTCACTGTCTCCCAGCAAGGTGAAGTAGGTCGGCAAGCCCGGCTTGACCTTGGTCACATCCGCCTCGGAAATCTTGGCCTTTACGGTCATGGTGTCCAACGTTGCCAGGGTCAGGATTGTCGTCGCTGTCTGATTCGACACGAGCGTCTGGCCTTGCTCGGTATCAATCGATATGACCGTCCCGTCGATGGGCGCATTGATTCTGGTGTAGCCGAGGTTGGCCTGTGCCGTGTCCACCGCGATAATGGCCTTTTTAATCTGGGCCTCAAGGGATGCTATATCGTGGCGAGTACTTTCCAGCTGTGCCATGGCGCTCTCAAGATCAGCCTTTGAACTGGCATCCTTGGCGTTCATTTGATTTTGGCGCTGATAAGCCAGGTCGTACTGTTTTGAGAGGACTTGCTTTGACCGTTTCTGTGCCTGTAGATTCTCTACCTGGGCTTCGGCATCCTTGAGCGTGTTTTGCGGCAGAACCGAATCGATCTCCGCCAATAATTGCCCTTTCCTCACCTTGTCGCCAAGTGCCACATGCAACGTTTTCAACTGGCCGTTCACCTGCGCCCCCACCGCGACCGTCTTGAATGCTTTCAGGGTGCCAGTGGCCAGAACGCTCTCTTGCAGGTCCAGGCGGACAACCGGAGCCGTGATATAGGTTGTCTTCGGGGGACTGAAATAATATTTTTTTGCCGCGGCAACTCCACCCAGCAAGACGACAAGGGCAGTCAGGCCGAGAATGATTTTCTTTTTTGCTGCTGAAGTCATGATTTTCCTTCGTTGCTGCAGATGGCCTTCATACCGGCGAGGGCGAAGGTCACTACATGGTCGGCAAATGCCTTGATGTCTTCGATAAGGACCGGCGGATTCTTGTCTTTGTCCCGTTTGCCAATGCGCTGCATTACCATAGGGTGTATGCACATGCTAATGATGCTGATTTCGCAGAAAACGACTTGCTGCTCGGTCGCCTGTGGCCCAAGAAGTTCACGGACAACGGACAAGGTCTTTTCGCGCATGGGAATCATTTCCGAGTCCATCACCTCCTGCAACAGGCCGGTCGGATTTACTATTTCCATCTGCGAGATAAAAAAATCCTTGTTGTTTTCGTCGGCAATCCTTTGGATCAGGGCTGTAAGGAGGCCGCACAAGCGTTCCTCGGGTGGTTCTGACTCATTTACGCCGCCGTCCATTGGATATGCCTTAAGTGATTCTGCAAATGAATGTCGCCATGTTTCTTGATACAGCGCTTCCTTACTGCCGAAGTAGTAATTTACGGCAGAGATGTTAGCCTCAGCCCGTGCGCAGATATCTGCCACCGTGGCTTCGCGGAACCCCTTCTCGATAAAAACCTCACTGGCAGCGACCAGCAGTTTTTCCTTTTTGCCACCTGTTTTTTTTTTGGTCATACCGCCTCTCAATAAATCAAATGATCATTTTAAATTAAAAATTAAAATGATCATTTTAATTTGTCAAGTGAGAAATTCCGTATGGCAGTTGTAGACTCAACAGCGACCACAACAAACTGGGGACAATCACCTCAACCATAATACTATACAACGGACCCCAGCTCACATCTGGTGGGTTGGGTGAATGCTAAGTGAAATTCGGACGGAAATTTATCGAAAGAATTTCGGTTGTTACAGCAATGACTCTTGGCGCAAGCGAGGCAGACCGACAGGGATAGAGCGCATGCCGATGCAGATGCGCAACATCGAGAAGAACTTGTTAAGGTAATAACTCATTGGTTCAACTGAAACAGTCGAACCAACTTTAACAAAAAATATATGATACAGTTTTCTGGTCAGTGGCGTATCGTCGAGGTGGAAGTCTGGGATCAGGATTATGGCGATATGGAGGTGCCCGGCTACATCCGCATCGACGCGGAGGGGACCGGTCGGTTCCAGTTCGGGCTGGTTGCGGGTAATCTCGACGGTCGACTTGAAGCCTGTGGGGATGTAGTCCGCTTTGATTTCCCCTAGTCCGGGCATGACGAGAACGATCCGGCCTGTGGCCGAAGACCTATCCGAACTGCTCGACACCTATGGCCAAATCATCGTCGATGAGTGCCATGGAAGAGATCTTGCTTGAATGCGCTTTTCTACTTCTTTCCGGTCTGACGCAGCCATTCGCCGACAAAAGCACGGGCCGCCTGCATCGGTTCCCGGCCCGTACGGTAACACAGCTTCCATTGGGCCGATTGGGCTTCGTACCGGGGATCGGCAAACTTCATGCTCTTGCCTTGCCCGTTTGGCACCAATTCGGCTTCAAAAGCAATGTTCTGGCTTACTTCAAGGAATCTGTCTCTGTATAGCTTTTGAACCAGCTCAGGGTATTCTTGACAAACACAGCCCGAACCGAAGGTGAAGCCGCTTTGAATATCTTTTTGTCGGGATAGGCAGGAACATAACCCTGCACTAGAGATTCGACGATTCGCTCTTCCAGCGTATTTACTTTTAAACCAAAGTCAACCATGGAATCCTGAGCCAGGGCGATAGCACTCCAGGCTCCGAACATGACCAAACCGACTATTAAAGCCAGCTTCAGGCTCCGTTTCAACAATTGTCACCCCCCTGTAGAGTAAAGTTAAGGATTTTCTGCGTGCTCTTCAGAAGCTTAAGCTTATGTTTTTCGATAGCATATTAAGCGATGTGGAACAAGAAAACTTAAAATCATCTAACCGGGATAGAATACTCGGGCCTAATAACTATCCGTTCGGCCTCGGCTTGAGCGCCTGGGAGTAGCTGGCTTCGGAAAAACCGATAATCGTCTTTCCGTTGATGACCGCCAGGGGTACTCCGGAGCGCGGGTCGAGTGCTTTGCGCCGTTGGGCGGCCTGGTTGTCCTTTTCGATATCATATTCGGTAAAAGGGATATTGTTGGCCGTCAGATAGTTGCGGGCCATTTTGCAGTACTTGCACCAGCTGGTCACAAAAAGCTCGACCCGTGCAGGCCGCACGGCTTTCATCGGGGGTGGTGCGGAAGGTGTCGATTCGACGACAGAGCCGCTCTCCGCCTTCTTTTCAACCGGCGGCGGCTGCCATGTGGAGGGGGGCGCCGACGGCATGGATTCAACATTTCCGCTCTCTTGCTTCGGGTTGGGCGGCTGATCTGAAAAATGGACCACCCCTTTGCTATCGACCCATTTATAAATATCAGCC
>JBAQGR010000653.1:0-9166 GCA_049287895.1 Desulfatitalea sp. | reverse complement strand
ATGGGCAGCCCCGATGCCCGATCCGCGTCGCCAAACAGCGTTTTGACAAAATCAAAGGCCTGGAACAGGTCTTGTCCCATGCCCACCTTTTGTGATCCCTGGCCGGGAAATAAAAAAGCGATTTTTTTCACATCGTCCTCCTTGCTCATTCGTCGAGATTGAACAATTTGCGGGCCACATCCAACGACACCGAGCGGTCGCCGCGGCATCCGTTGCTCTTAAGGTAGTGGGTCGGATCGTGCAGCAGTTTGTTGACCGTGGCCTCCACCATCCGTTCGATGGCCTTTTTATCCTCGGTGGTCAGATGCGCCAGTTGATGGAAGGTCTTCTGCATCTCAGCCTGGGCCGCGGTCCGGAGCTTGGCATGCAGCGCCTTGATGGTCGGCACCACGTCCAGGCTTTCGTACCACTGACGAAACTGGATCACCGCCTCGTCGATCATCCGTTCGGCCTTGACGGCCTCGCGCTGGCGATCGTCGATATTGGTGTCGATCACCTGGTTCAGATCGTCGATATCGTAGACATAGGCGTTGTTGATCTGGTTGATGCCGGGATCGATGTCCCGCGGCACGGCGATGTCGATGAAAAAGAGCGGCCGGTTGCGGCGGTCGCGCATCGCCGCCTTCACCTCCGCCGGTCGCAATATGTAGTCGGGCGACCCGGTGGAGCTGATGATGATGTCCACGCGGCCGAGCTCGTGGGCGACCTCCTCCAGGCGGATGGCGCTTCCTTTATATTGGGCCGCCAGGGCCACCGCCCGTTCGAAGGTGCGGTTGGCCACCAATACCTGGCCCACGCGGTTGCGGATCAGATGTTCCACCGCCAGCTCGGCCATTTCGCCGGCGCCGATGAGAAGCACGCGCTTGCCCTCCAGGCTCCCGAAAATCTTGCGCCCCAGTTCGATGGCCGCGTAGCTGATGCTCACGGCATGGTCTCCGATACCGGTATCGGTGCGGATGCGCTTGGCCATAAAAAAGGTGCGGTGCAGCAGCCGGTTGAGGATGACCCCGGCGCTTTTTTGCTCGGTGGCCAGCCGATAGGCGGTTTTGACCTGTCCCAGGATTTGGGGTTCGCCCACCACCATGGAGTCGAGACTGGCGGCCACCCGGAACAAATGACGCACGGCCGCCTCCCCCTGGTGCAGATAGAGCGTTGATTCGAAATCGGCCAGCGGAATTTTTTTATGCCGGGATAAAAAGCGCTTGGCGGCAGGGATGGCGGCCGGGAGCTCATGGGCGGTGAAAAGCAGCTCCACCCGGTTGCAGGTGGAGAGCAGAATCGACTCGTCGATGGAGGGTTCGGCGCACAGGCCGGCCAGGGCCGCGCAGGTGTCGCCGTCGGAAAAGGCCAGGCATTCCCGGATTTCGATCGGTGCAGTTTTATGGTTCAATCCAATGAGGATGATCTTGTCCATGTCTCTCCAACGGCCTGAATATTCTTCGCTACCCTGTTCAGAACCGCCGCGCCTTTCCCGATGCCGGATGGCTACCGGTCGCCGTTACCACTGGGTAAACTGCCCGTGATGTCCGGAAAGCAAAAAGTTAACGCCCAGGAAGGTGAACAGCAGCACACCCAACCCGATGACGGCCATGATGGCGGCCCTGCGGCCGCGCCACCCCACGGCCAGCCGTTCATGCAGCAGCACCGCATAAAAAATCCAGGTGACGGCCGACCACACCTCTTTGGCGTCCCATTGCCAGAAGTGCCCCCAGATGATCTTGGCGTAGATCATGCCGGTGATCAAACCGATGGTCAGCATGGTAAAACCGGTAACAATACATGCATATCCGGTGGTGTCAAGCAAATCCAAGGACGGCAGCCGCTTGAAGAAAAAGTCGCGGGTTTTGGATTTGATATTGTGCTCCTGGATAAGGTAAAGCATCCCCACACCGGCCGCCAGAACAAAGGCGGCATCGCCCACAAAGGTAGTGAGAATGTGCATGCTGAGCCAAACCCCTTTGAGCAGGTTTTGCGGCTGAAGCGGTTCTCGCGGAAATTGGGTGGCCGCCAGCAGGATGAACACCGCCAAGGGAGCCGTATACACCCCCAATATCTTGAGCCGAAACTTGACTTGGAGGAGGAGAAATACCCCCACGATGGTCCAGGCCGCCATCGCCAGAGTTTCATGCAGATTGTTGACCGGTACGTGACCGCTGGCGATGAAGGCCCAACCGATACCGACACTCTGGCAGGCGAAGCCGGCGACCAGCAGGAGGCTGCCCACTTGCTGCAACCGCTCGCGTTGCAGGAAAAGATAGGCGAAATAGCCGGCGGCGCTGAGCATATATAAAAGGACGGCCGATACGAACAAGATCTGCATAAGCGCTTCCTTGGTTAGTGTCCATCCAGAAACGGCATCTTGTGGTCCAGCTCTGCGTTCTCGCGTTTTTGAAATCCTCAACGTAGTAAGGCTACGCCTGCGGTTTCAAAAACGCCGCGGCCTTGATCTGGGCCACAACCTACCATTTCTGGATGGACACTATTTAGTTCTCTTCAAAATTGGGTAATGGGGGTCTTTCGGGCTCGGCTGGTTTCAGTGCCGCGTCGCCTAATCCTCTTCACCGATGAGATCCTCATAACGAAACCCCGGCCCGACCACTTCGGCCAGCAGCCGGTCGATCCCCTGGCGGTCGTCGCTTCGGATCATTTCGAGCAACCCCTGGGTAATAAGCTGTTCGAAAATAGGCTTGTGGGCCTCCGGGGCGTGGGCCTGCTGGAGCAGGCGCTGGCGCACGGCACCCATCAGATCTAAAAAGATGGCATACTCGGGTCCGAATTGGGCCTCGAGCAGCCGGCGCAGATGCTTGGCAAAGGCCGGGCTTTTGCCCGAGGTGGAGACGGCAATCATCAGATCCCCTTGCTGGATAATCGCCGGCAGCACAAAGTTGCAGCGCTCGGGTTGATCGGCGATATTGCACAGTCGCCCGGCCCCTTCGGCATCCTGGTGGATGCGGCTGTTGAGGGCCTCCACATCGGTGGCGCCGATCACCAGGAAGGCCCCGTCCTGATCGCCGGCGCGGTAGGCGCGCTGCTCCCACACGATGCGGCCCTGGCGCGCAAGGGCCGCCAGCTCCTCGGTCGCTTCGGGGCTGACCACGGTCACCCGCGCCCTGCAATCGAGCAAGGTGTGGACCTTGCGCGTCCCCACCTGGCCGCCGCCCACCACCAGGCAGAGCCGCTCTTTGATGTCCAGACAGATCGGGTAATATCGCATTTCACTCTCTAGAGGCGTTCGGCAATTTGTTGGGGGGACGGTCCGGTCTCTGAGACCCCGGTTTGGCACCGCGGCTCTGGCCGGAGCTTTTTTCGATCCGCTGGATGATCCAGTGGGCTATCTTGGTACTCTCTTTGGTGTTGATGTCCGTTTCCAAGGCCTCCAATGGCACCTCGGCCCGGGCCGCGCTTTTATGTCCGCCGGCCGATCCCCACTTACCGAAACTCTGCTTAGCGACCTTGCCGGCATCGGTGCGGATACCGTCGTTGCGGAAGATCACCACTAGTTTGCGTTGGTGCACACCCGATATGATGCTCCACTTGACCGAATCGGTGTGCATGAAAAAATCGGCGATCTGTACGCACACATCTGGATGGGCCACCGCGCCCAGGTGCACGAAGACCCGGCCTTTGCGTAGGTGCATCTCTTCCAGGGCACGCTTGAAGAACTTCAGGAAATCGAGTCGGATCTCGGCCTTCTCGATGCGTCGGGCCAAGGCGATGTTGGAAAGGCGAAAGACAAATTGAAAGGCCTGCAAATCTTCCATCACCGTGTGGCGCTCAAAATTACTGGTGTCGGTTTTGATGGCAACGTAAAGAGCTGTGGCAAGGCGGGTGGAGGGTTTGATTTTTGCGGCGCGCAGATACTCGATCAGGATGCTGGCCGTGGCGCCATATTTGGGACGGATGTCCACAAAGGGCGCCTGACTGCTCTCGCTCATCGGGTGGTGATCGATGATCACCTGGGGTGTCAGCGCCGCCAGCCGCTCGTGGTGATCGGGCTGGGCGTCCACCTGCACCACGCGATTGAAACGACCCAGTTCGACCTTTTCAAAAGGGGTCATGCGCACCCCGATCAATCGGATCAACACCAGGTTGTCTGTGCGTTCGATCACGTTGACATTGGCGATGGTGACGCCGGCCACCTTGCGCCACAGCAAGCGTTTGACGGCCATGGCGCTGGCCATGGCGTCTGGATCGGCCACGATGGGAATCAACACGTGATCGTCGCCGCTGAATTGGGCGTAG
The DNA here is from genome assembly GCA_049287895.1 of Desulfatitalea sp. Lineage (GTDB taxonomy): Bacteria > Desulfobacterota > Desulfobacteria > Desulfobacterales > Desulfosarcinaceae > Desulfatitalea. Next base: position 4,924 of record JBAQGR010000653.1, on the reverse strand, counting down.
AATCGTTTCAAACGCTCTTTGGCCGTCAGGCTCATGCCGTGGATACCCCGTTGGATTGCCTTTTACATTACAGAGAGTTGCATCCAATGACAACCCCCAAATCAATCTCCTGTCTTGAACGTCATCTTCTCCCCCTCGGCCTCGACGCGCAGGTGGGTCCCTTCCAGGACATGGCCCTTGAGAATCTCCAGGGCCAGGGGATTTTCGATGAATTGCTGGATGGCGCGCTTGAGGGGCCGGGCGCCGTAAATGGGGTCGTACCCATGGTCGATGAGCAGTCGCTTAGCACTTTCGGCCAGATCGAGGGTGATCTTGCGTTCGGCTAGCCGCTTGGCCAGGCGTTGCAGCTGGATATCCACAATGGCGCCGATCTGATCCACCGACAGGTTGAAGAAGATGATGGTCTCGTCGATGCGGTTGAGAAACTCAGGCTTGAAACTGGCGCGCAGGGCCTCGGTTACCCGCCGTTCCATCTCGGCGCGCTGGTTGCTGCCCAGCTCCTGGATCCACTGGCTGCCCACGTTGGAGGTCATGATAATGAGGGTGTTCTTGAAATCCACGGTCTTGCCGTGGCCGTCGGTCATGCGGCCGTCGTCCAGGATCTGGAGCAGCACGTTGAACACTTCGGGGTGGGCCTTTTCGATCTCGTCGAAGAGCAGTACGGAATAGGGCCGGCGGCGCACGGCCTCGGTGAGATAGCCACCCTCTTCATACCCCACGTATCCCGGAGGTGCGCCGATGAGCCGGGCCACGGCGTGCTTCTCCATATACTCGGACATGTCGATCCGTACCATGGCCTGTTCGTCGTCGAAGATGAACTCGGCCAGGGCCTTGGCCAACTCCGTTTTACCCACACCGGTCGGCCCCATAAAGATGAACGAACCGATGGGCCGGTTGGGGTCCTGTAACCCCGAACGGGCGCGGCGCACGGCATTGGAGACCGCTTCGATGGCGCGATCCTGGCCGATGACCCGCCGGCTGAGGCGCTCTTCCATGCGCACCAGCTTGTCGCGCTCGCTTTCCAGCATGCGGCTCACCGGAATACCGGTCCAGCGCGAGACCACCTCGGCGATATCCTCGTCGTCCACCTCTTCCTTGAGCATCTTGCGTTCGGTTTGCAGGGCCATCAGATCGGCGCGGGTCTGCTCCATCTGCTTATTCAGGGCGATGGCCTGACCGTAACGCAGTTCTGCCACGCGGGCCAGATCCCCTTCGCGTTCGGCCTTTTGCTGGGCGATGCCGGTCTGCTCCAGATCCTCCTTGATTTTGCGGATCTTCTGGATTAACTGCTTCTCTTGCTCCCAGTGGATCTTCATCTGGGAAAGATCGGCGCGCAAGGTCTCCAGATCGTTTTCCAGCTTGGCCAGCCGCTCCCTGGACGCGGCGTCCGACTCCTTTTTGAGGGCCTGGCGCTCGATCTCGGCCTGGGTGATTTTGCGCTGCACCTCGTCGATCTCCACGGGCATCGAATCGATCTCGATGCGCAGCTTGGAGGCGCATTCGTCAATTAAATCGATAGCTTTGTCGGGTAGGAAGCGGTCGGCGATGTAGCGGTCGGACAAAGTGGCGGCGGCCACGATGGCCGCATCCTGGATGCGCACGCCGTGGTGTACCTCGTACTTCTCTTTAAGGCCGCGCAAGATGGAAATGGTGTCCTCCACCGTGGGTTCGGTCACCAGCACCGGCTGGAAGCGCCGCTCCAGGGCCGCATCCTTTTCGATATACTTGCGGTACTCGTTGATGGTGGTGGCCCCCACGCAGCGCAACGTGCCGCGCGCCAGGGCCGGCTTGAGCATGTTGGAGGCGTCCATGGCACCTTCGGCGGCGCCGGCGCCCACCAGAGTGTGCAGCTCGTCGATGAACATGATCACTTCGCCTTCGGCCTTTTCCACCTCCTTGAGTACGGCCTTGAGGCGGTCTTCGAATTCGCCGCGGTACTTGGCTCCTGCGATCAGGGCGCCCATGTCCAGGGCCACCAGGCGCCGGTTTTTGAGCGATTCGGAGACATCGCCGGCCACGATGCGCTGGGCCAGCCCCTCGACGATGGCGGTCTTGCCCACGCCCGGTTCGCCGATGAGCACCGGGTTGTTCTTGGTACGACGCGAGAGCACCTGCACGATGCGCCGAATCTCGTCATCCCGGCCGATGACCGGGTCCAGCTTGCCCAGTCGGGCCAATGCGGTCAGGTCGCGGCTGAACCTCTCTATGGCCTGGTACTTCTCTTCGGGATTGGGATCGGTGATGCGCTGAGAGCCGCGGATCTCCATGAGCACCTTGAGAATGTTCTCCCGGGTCACGCTGTAGCGTTGCAGAATCTTGCGGGCTTCGCCGCTCTTTTCATCCACCACGGCCAGAAGGAGGTGTTCGATGCTTACGTACTCGTCCTTCATCTTGGCGGCTTCAGCAAAGGCGGCTTCCAAAAGTGCCCGGCTGCGCGGCGATAGATAGGCCTCACCGCCACCGCTGACTTTGGGCAAGCGGTCCAGCGCCAGGGTCGCTTCCTGGGCCACCGCCTCCGGCGAGACGCCCAATTTGCGCAAAATGGCCCGGGCCACCCCCTCTTTTTCCGTCAGCATGGCGCTGAGCAGGTGTTCGGGCTCGATCTGCTGGTTGTGCAGTCGGGCGGCCAGATTCTGGGCACTCTGGATGAGCTCCTGGGACTTGATGGTGAATTTATCTAAGCGCATGACTCCTCCTTGTTTTTTGGTCTGATAATTGCATGAATTTTAAGCACACCGGCCTTGTTGTCAAACCCCGCGGGCCAGGAATTTGCCGCCAACCATGGCGTGGGCTGCTGTTGTAGCCATGGGTGAATGGTGTGCTGTCGGGGCGGAGTGACAATTTTTGTCACTGCTTCCCGGCAAGGTCATGTGCAGTGAAACAGTGGTGGTGATCGCTGATTCTTATAAACTGCTGGGTTTTTGCGGGTTACCCGGCGCGCTTTGCAAAAAGGAAATGGAGCATGCCGAAACTGATCCTGATGTTCAAGGGCAAAATCCTCAATGCCTATCCGTTGGCGGAAGGGGGCAGCCTGACCATCGGCCGGCACACGGACAATGACATCGTTATCGAAAACCTGGCGGTTTCGGGACATCACGCCCGCATCGACCATCACGATGGTGAAATCACGGTTACCGACCTGGACAGTAAGAACGGAATCCAGCGCAATGGAGAATCTACCTCCCAGTGCCGGCTGGAAGACCGCGACACCATCACCATCGGCAAGCATACCCTGCAAGCCGATTGGGCCGACACCATCGCCGTGGAACGCACCCCCGAATTGACCGCCGAGCTGTCCGGTGCGCTGAACACCGCGCGGACCATGGTTCTGGAAAGTCCCAGGCCGCCGGCGCATAATAACGACCGGCCGGCCGAAGATCGCCTTGCGTTTCTGTCCGGCGGAGCGGGCGAATACACCCTTTCCAAAAAACAGGTGTCGATCGGCAAAAACACCGATGCCGATATTGTGATCAGCGGTGCCTGGGCGTTGCTGCTGGGCGGCCCAGCGGCCGTGATCACCAAGCAGGCCGGCGAATACTTTTTGCGTTACGCCGGCGGCTTGATCCGGCCCAAACGCAACGGCGCCAGCGTCAAAGGAACGGTCAAACTCAACCACGACGACGTTGTGGATGTGGGGCCGGTCAAGTTGCAGATTCAGTTGAGCGAACGGCTGGCCGTCTAGCCGCGCATACGGAAAAAGATGGACAAAAACCTGACACGCCGGTTGCGTGCCGCCATCACCATCGCCCTTTTTGCCATTGTTTGGTTGGGCGTCTGTTTTGGCGCGTCACCGGACAAGGGGGCTGTCCAGGGAACAATGCCGGCCGTTTTTGGGCAATCGGCTGAAGCGACCGCGGCACCCGACCCCGACCCGGATCTATCGATTCTGGAGCGATCCAAAGTCTCAATGCCCCGTTGGGTGGTGCGTATGGGGATCGATGGAGAGGCGGTCCGGTTGTACGCCAAATGGGTGGTGGGCGCGCCGGTGCTTGTGGTTTCCATTCTGATCGCCATGCTGTTGCGGCCACGTGGCAACGCTGAGAGCGACGCTTCCGAGGTCCGCTCGGAGCCGGTCGCCTCCCCGCGGGCCAAGGGTGCCAAACGACCGACACCCAGACCCAAAGCGTCCAAGGGTTCGGTCAAGCTGTCCGACCAGCAGCAAGTGCTGCGCTTCTTTTTGCAACTCTTTAAAAGCCAGCACGCCGCCGAACCCGATGTCCCGGCCCAGATCGTGCGCACCGAGACGCGGCCCACCTGCCCCAACGAAACCTACGAGATGCGCATCCTGCTCCAAGAGGAGTGGGTCACTCGGCGCATGTCGATCGGCTTGCTCGGTCAGGGTGGCGGCAGCCGCAGCAAATGCTTTTATGTGATCTACGACACCCACATGGTGATCAAGATTCCGGCCGTGCCCATGGCCAAGTTCAGCGACTACAAGCGCCAGATCGAGGCCGAAGGCCGCATCGTGTCGCGGCTGGCCCCCCGACTGTGCATCGTGCCGCGCGTATCGGTCATCTTGAAAGCGGTCCATTCGTTCCCCCAGAGCGAACATCTATCCGAAGAGGCGCTCGAAGCCATGTATGTCCGTTTGGTGGAGACCACCACCGAGCTCCAGGAGCATCTGAAGATCGACGACTCGTTTGCCCTGTTCATGGATCTGGCCAAACATTACTTTCTCAGCACCACGTTGGAAGAGATTCATAGCGGGTATGCTCGCCTCATCGACGAAGCCCAGCAACACCCCGAATTGCTCTGGGATCATCATGCGTTTGTGTGCCGCTACGGCGAAGAGACCGGCGGCGTGTGCAATGCGCTGCAGGAGGTATACTACCGGTGCGAGGAGCGCTTGCGCCGTCTGATCGAAGAGGCCGGGATCGCCAAAACCCTGCCCACCTATCATCTCCGGCAGTGGTTTCTGCTCCAT
>JBAQGR010000652.1:0-8219 GCA_049287895.1 Desulfatitalea sp. | reverse complement strand
GTCGGAACCCGGTTCAAAGTCGGCATACTGCTAATCCGCGTGGCTGCCGTACAGGCCGGCGAGCATTTTGAAGGGCGCCGTCACGATATCGCGCACAAGATTGCCCAGCATGGTGAGAACAATGCCGCCGAGGCTGAACTGCGGATTGTTCACATCCCCTTCGACCGGCAGGTCCAGGTTAATATTGCCGTGGGCGTCCTTGAGCTGCGCGATGGCTAGTTGTACCGGTAATTGGGTCTCATCGGGACTCTCTACCGATCGGCCCAGAGTGAGTTGGTTGAGGGCCACTTTGTTCTGCCCGACCAGATGGTCGTTTTCCAGAAAATAGGCCAGGCTCAGGGAGAGTTGACCTTTTTCCAAATCATACCCCAGGTATTTCTCAGCGTAGGGCGCAAAGCGGCTCAGGTCGATGCCTGTAAAAACGATTTTTAAATCGACAAAGGGTTTGGCGAGCAAGGGATTGATCTTGCCGCTGATTTCAAAGGGAATGTTGCGGGCCGAGGTGCCGCGCAAGCGTACATCGGCCCGTTTCTCCTTGATTGCGGTCAGACCGGAGATACGTCCGCCCACCTCGTTCAGCGTGACATGCACATTGGGTTTGACCAATTGATCGCTGAAATCGATGGTGCCGCCTTGCAAGGTGATGGCGTTGATGTTGACACTGCCGGTCTGGGCGCTTGGTGCGGCCGTCGATGGTTGCGACTTGGACCCACCGGCGGCGGCCGGGGAAGCGGCCGTAGTGGCCGCCACGGTGCGCTTAAGAATAGAGCTCAGATTGGTCGATCCGTCGGCATATACGATCAGCCGGTTGGAAAAGTCGGTCAGAGCGACCTCCTCGATGGTCAGGTGGAACGGGGCACTTCCCAGCGCCACGCCAGCGAGAAAAAGGCTTTTCCATTGGACAAAATCACTGCTTTTAACACTGTCCACGGATTGAAACTCGGTGAGCGCGGCCTGACCGGTGTACTGGATGTCCCGGGTGTTCTCCTCTTTGGGCACGACCTGCAGCCGGCCCTCGGCGCTGGCGTTGCCTTTGGTGACGGTCAGTTGCAGGTGTTGCTGCAGATAGGGCTGGACCGGTCGGATATCCAGGTCCGTGGCCGCTATTTTCAGATCGGCCGTCAGCGGTTGCAGGCCAAGCGTGCCATCCGCCGAAAAGGTGCCCTGGTCAGCCCAGAGCAATTTGAGTGCGACTTTGGCCTGGGTCTCTGGCTCGGTGCTCAGGCCCTCCACCGTGGCGTTGATTTGGTTGAGCCCAAGGTGGGCCGGTGGTTGGGTCTCAAGGTCGCTGAAAGCCACCGCATAGTTTTGCAGCGACAACTCGGTCAGCATTATCTTCCAGGCGGCGTTCGGAGCGGACGGCTGCGGCGGCGCGTCGGCGGCCGGCGGGCGCAGCGCGCCGAGCAGGTTGATGCGGCCCTCGGCATCGCGCTCCACCCACACTTTGCCGTCCTGGGTGCTGACCCGGCCGAAGGTGATGGCACGCTTGCCGGGTTCGATGCGGGTGCCGGTCACATCAGCCCGGCCGATGGCGATGATCTCCTTCTCCGGCGCCCCATCCTGATTCTGGGTGACACGCAGGTCGGAGAGCCGCACCGTGAGCGGATCGACCCGGCCACCGGCCTGGGACCATTGGAGGGTGGCCCCCAGATCGAGGCTGCCACCGGCCACCCGGACGTTCAAATAGGGTTGGATATAAGGCATATATTTGGGGAGCGCCAGTGCGTTCAGCGTTACCTCGGCCTGGGCCGACAGGGGTGCGGGGGCCACGTGGCCTTCCACGCGCAGGGTTTCGCGGGCTTCGCTCGCGGCGCTGATGCGCAGGACCGCCGGTTGGCTCCCGGAGGCAGTGTCCAGATGCTCCAGCAGCAGGTCTATGCCGCTCCACTGGGTAGTAAAGGTGGCCGTGTGCCGGTCTTCGAAGGCAGCGCGGCCTTGGCTCAAGAGCAGCTGTTGTACCACCATGCGCGGGGGTGCGGTGGGCGTGGCGTCGCTTTTGGGGGCCGGGGCCAGCAGATCGGAGAAGTTGAAACGGTCGGCGCCCGTGCGCACGATAGTGAGCGTCGGCGCTTGCACTTCGATGGCCTTGAGGACCAGAGCCCATTTGAAGATCGAGGAGACCAGTTGGGCGTTGATCTTCACGCCTTGCACGGCCACAAAGGGGGCTTTGTCCGGACCCGCGATGACGAGTCCATCCAGGCGCAGCGAGAGGGTGTAGGGGTTGACGCGCACCCGTTCGACGGTCACCGTGCGGCCCAGCTTTCGGGAGAGAGTGTCGGTGAGCAGATCGTTCACCAGGATGGGCGCTACCCCAAAGCCGAAAAGGGTGTAAAGCCCGACAATGCCTGCCGCGATCCAAGCGGCTTTCTTATGCCGCGCATACCAGTGTTGAATTAGTGTGTTGATCATTAGTGTGTTGATCAAGGGATCCCTCGCCTCGTGTGTGTTCGAATGTTATTTGACTGACAAGACCGGGCAGGGCGCATCCAGGATGACCTGACGCGAGGTGGACCCGAAGATCAGTTTGCCCAGCGGGGAGCGTCGGCGCAGACCGATGACGATCTCATCGATCTGGTTCTCTTTGGCGTAGCGTATAATCTCTTCGGCCACCGAACGGTTGGAGCTGACGCACATCACAATTTTACAGGTCAGATGGCACGCCGCGCAGAACATTTCCGTCTCCTTCTGGTCTTGTTGCAGGCGGGTGTTCTGGGGGCCGTTGCTCTGCTCCTGGGCCGTTGAAGTAAAGAGGTGCAGCTCGGCGCGCAGGGCTTTGGCGCGGCTTTGAGCGACCGCGAGCGCGCGATGGGCCATCTCCGATCCATCATATCCGACCATGATCTTCATTATATCAACGCTCCTTTGGGGCGGGGGAAAACCTATGCGGGCACGATCGTCGAGGAGGCCCAAAGATGCCAAAGGGGGATATTAAAGTCAAGGGTGAATCCCGGGCCGTCCCATCGCGAAGGGGTAGGCCATAGCTGTGCGGCCAGGATTCTATTTTCAACTTGAGCCCAAGGGTGCGAACGGTCTAATGTCGGAGTGCCATGAATTTGCTAGAGCTTACTTATGACCAGCTTGTTGACCAATTCCGCGGGCGTTACCGCAAGGGCGCGTTCCATGCCGCCGCCCTTTACCGTGCCTTCTACTCCCAGGCGGAGTTCGATTTGAAGAGGCTGCCGGCCTTTGCCGCATCGCCCGAGCTGGCGCGCCAGGTGGCGCGTGACCTGGACCCCACCCGGCCGACCCTCCTCCAGCAGCAGAGCGAGGAGGGCGTGACCAAGCTGGTGTTCCGGCTCTCCGATGGGTTGGCTGTCGAAACCGTGGTGGTTCCCATGACCCATCATACCACTGTGTGCATCTCCTGCCAGGTGGGCTGCCGCATGGGCTGCCGGTTGTGCGAGACCGGCCGCATGGGGCTGCTGCGGTCGCTTTCCGCGGCCGAGATCGTGGCCCAGGTGCATAACGTCAAGGTGGGTCTGGGCCTGGATGTGCGCAATGTCGTATTCATGGGCATGGGTGAGCCGTTGGACAATTTCGACAACGTGGTCCAGGCCATTCGCGTCCTTGCGGACCAGCGTGGCCTGGACATCGCCAAACGCCGCATCACCCTCTCCACCTGCGGGCTCGTGGACGGCATCCGGCGGCTGGCGGCCTTGAACTGGCCCCAGCTCAAGCTGGCGGTGAGCCTGAATGCGGCCGATGACGATGCACGCAGCGCCTTGATGCCCGTGAACCGCCGCCACGATCTGGCCGCCCTCAAGGATACCCTGCAAAGTTACCCGCTGGCCCGGGGCAATATACTGCTCATCGAGTATGTGCTGATCCACGGCGTCAACGACAGCGACGAAGATGCGCGCCGCCTGGCGTTTTATCTGCAGGATCTGCCGGCGCGGCTCAACCTGATCGTCTACAACCCCCGGCGCGAGTCGCCCTATACGGCTCCCGTGGAGGCGCAGGTGAGCCGCTTCCACCAGGCGCTGGTGGATCAGAAGGTATTCGTAAGGCTGCGTCGCTCCAAGGGGGCCGGTATTCGGGCCGCCTGCGGACAGCTGGGGGCTGCGCTGAATAGCGTCATGAGCGATGGGCCCATGGCCGGCTGAGTGCCACGTCACGCGTAGGCGCACGAAAGATGGACGGGCGGGGCGGCTTTTACCCCGGTTCTTCTTGCAACTTATCTTCCACGGCCAGTTGGAGAAGTTGTTCGATGGCAGTGGTTTTTTCGCTATCCAGATCGGCGAAGACGAACGTGACCCGCATGGCGGCGGGGCAGCTGTTGGGCTGCCACTCGGTGACATTGACGCGCAGCAGCCGGCAGGGAAGGTCGCGCAGTTCGATGGTATCGGTGCTTTCGGGGACGCGCAGCGTGACGCGCAAATCGCTTTCCATCAGCAGTTCGGGCGTGAAGGTGATCAGCTCCATCAAAATGCCGCCCCGGCTGATGTTGATCAGCGTGGCGTCCATGGCCTGGCTCCGCGCATTGATGAGTACTTCGGCCTTGGCAATATAGTAGCGCTTGTCTTTTCTCCACTTGCGCGGATCGCATACTTCGTTGATCTTGGCGATCAGGTCCGCCGGACGCACGCGCAGCAGGACCACATGTTGGAAACCGAGCTGCGTCAGGCGATGGTGGTCGGTTCCATTTTCATCTTCCGACAAGACGATGAACGGCGTCATTTCATTGTGGGTGGTTTCCGCCAGCTTGGCTTTGAGTTCGATGGCCGGTATATCGATCAGGCCGGTGGTGACGATCACGACGTCGAAGGGATTCATATTCAGTTCGGTCAGGGCGTTGCAGCCGTTTTCCGTTTCAAAAAACTCCACGTCGCTCAGTTCCGCGAAAACATATTTTTTGATCAGGGCGCGAGTGGAGCGGTTGGGATGGACCAGAAGAATTTGACGAATGCGCATATGCGTCGACTCCCTTCTGGAAATTTAGGACAGAAAAGAAAAGATGGATTCTCTATAGCACACGAGCATGCCCTGACGCAATCGCCGGCCCAACGTTGCGCAATTTCTCTCTGAAACCGGCCGGATGCGCTCAGACCAGGGGCAGCTTCAGCAGGGTGGCCGCATTGCCGGCGCAAATTCGCTGCTTCTGGCCGGCGCTCAGACCGGCCTGGTCCATCTCGGCGAGGTAACGCTTGGCCGAGAGCAGGGGGTAGTCGGTGCCGAAGAGAATCTTGTCCGGGCCAGCCAGCTCCACGGCCAGGCGGTAGACATCGGGCCGGTAGAGAAAGGGGGATGCGGCCGTGTCGAACCAGACATTGGCCAATACTTGCGACACCTCTTTCTTCATCAGGTTGTACCAGAAGATGCCACCGCCCCAATGGGCCAGGACCAGACGATTTTGGTTGAACTTTTTGACCATGGCGTAGATCTGGGCCAGGGTATTTTTGGTTTTGCCCGGATAGTCGTGGCCCACCGGTTCGTTGGTGTGGACCATCACCGGCCGGTCGAAGCGCAGCGCCAGGGCCATGATCTCGTCCATGGCGCTCATCTCCTGGCAATCCAGGTCGGAGCAGTAGAAGGCCAGCTCCCCGACTCCGGACAGACCGGCCTGCAGGCAACGCTCCACCTCGGCCGGCGCTTCGGGCTGAAGTGGGTCCATGCAGCAAAACCCGATCAGGCGGTCGGGATAACGGCGGACGGCCTCCAGGACGGAGTCGTTGTGGCGCATGAAGGTGTCGGCCGTGCGCCAGGGAAAGCCGAAGGTGACCGCCTTGTCCACTCCCTGGGCATCCATGGCGGCTATTAATTGCTCGGCATTGACCATTTTGGACGTGGGGGAGGCGTAGAGCAGTTCGAAGGCTGGTTCTTCCCGGAAATAACGCTCGCGATCATTGCGAATGAAGTCGGGGAAAATATGGGTGTGAAAATCGATGAGCATAGGCGCTGTTCGACTCGTTTGCAGCAAAGACACTGATGTGAACGCATCCCGGCCTTCCATCCCGGCGCGTTCTATTCCCTTACCATATCGACCCGTGCGTGTCGCCTGCTATTATGTATAGCTGAAGATCCCCTCGCCCAGCAGGGCCTCGCAGTGCTTGGCGGTCTCCAGGGTGGGGCCGTGCATCACGTTGACCAGCAGCATCTCCAATCCGGCCGCGGCCAGCATGGGTAAAAAGGCTTGCTCCAACGCGATTTTGCGCGCCATCGGCATGGGGCCCGAGGCCAGGTTGGAGAGTCCGGCCAGGGTGCGTACCGGCATGCCCAGCAGATCGGGCAATTGGCGGATCAGCGTCAGCACCGCCCGGTTGTGCCGAGCGCCGTCGGGCCAGGAGAGGGGCGCGATGACCGGGTCGATGATCAGGCGCGCCGGGTCCAGGCCAGTGTCGCGGTACGCCGCGAACAGCGCCACTGCCACAGCCATCATTTCGTCCGTTTCGATGGGCACCCGGCTGTCGGGATGCAGCAGGAAGCCGACGATATCGGTATCATACTGGCGGGCCAGGGGCAGGATGCGCTCGATCTTGGCCGGTTCCAGGGAAAAGCCGTTGATGGTCGCCCGACCGCCGCAGGCCGCCAATCCGGCGGCCAGGGCCACGGGGCTGGTGGTGTCCAAAAGCAGAGGCAGATCGGTGGCGGCCCGCACCGATTCCACCACAAAGGCCATGCGCCGTTCGGGCTCCCGGCTCAGCGGGCCGCAGTTGAGGTCGATGGCCTGGGCCCCGGCCCGCACACAGGAGCGCACCAGGGCCTGGATCGGCGCCGGGTCCAGCGCTGCCACGGCCCGGGCGATCTCGGGACGGACGATGTGCAAATTATCGGCGACGATGATCATGCCTGGCGATCGGTGCGAAAGGCGCATTCCAGAAAGCGGATGGAATGGGTCTGCCAGAGGTTGGGTTGACTGTCGTTCATTTTGGTTTCTCTTCCTGTTTCACTTTGCGGGCCGGTAGCAGGTCGATGACGGTGATTTCCGGCGGGGCAAAGACGCGAATCGGAGGCCCCCAGGTGCCCGTGCCGCGGCTGGCGTACAAATGGGCCTCGGGACCGATGGCGTATAGGCCCGCGGTAAACGGGTAGAGCAGTTTGATCACCAGGCTGAAGGGAAAGATCTGACCGTTGTGGGTATGGCCCGACAGCTGCAAATCGAAATGGCCTTGTGCGGCCGAATCCGCCAGCGGTCGATGTTTGAGCAGAATGGCGAATTTGTCGGGGGGAATCTTGGCCAGCAGCTCGGTTTCGGAGAGCCCCTCGGCGGTGCCTCCGGCCGGATCATCGACGCCGGCGACAGCGATCACCTCTTTTGCGGGGATACATGTGCCGCGCAGCAGGTGAAATCCCGCCGATTCGATAAACGCCGCGGCCTTTGGCAGGCCCAGATAAAATTCGTGGTTGCCGGTGATGGCATATTTGCCCATTGGCGCCGATAGCGCATGGAACGCCTGGGCGACTTCCGCGCTATCGCTCAAAGGGCCGTCGAGCAAATCGCCGGTGGAGACCAGGATGTCGGGTTGGGCCTCCTGAATGGCCGCCAGGATCAGCCCCAGGCGACCGGGATAGAGCATGGGACCCAGATGCAGATCGCTGATCTGGACAATGCGCACCCTCTCCAGGCGCTCCGGTATCTTGGCGCTCTGCAGGGTAACCCGTTTGACCGGCACAAAATGGGCGGCAACAGCGCCATAGATCATCAGCGCGCCGGCGGTCGCGGCCACCAGGGCCAGACTCTGGCGTCGCAGCAGCATATATCCGGTCCAATCCACCTCCAACAGCTGCTGGAGTGCCGAAAGGATCAGGTGATATATGTCGATGGGTGTGGCTATGCAGACGAACAAGAAGAGATATCCCATCCACAGATAACCGAGCCAGGTCAGCAGCCCCGCGGAGATGGCGTACCCTTGGCCGTCCAGAATACGGGCCAGGATGGGGGCCAGCATCAGGAAGGCCAGTACGACCACCAGCAGGATATAGCTCCACCCTTCCAGATAGAGCGCCCGCCGCACCTTGATCAGGACATAGAGGTGCAGCGACCCATAGATGCACAGAAAAACGGCCAGAAAAACAAGCCAGCGACTCAGGCTCCCCATGCTATCAGCCTCCGGTTCAATTTTCTCTGTTTATCCTATTTCGGGGGTGAAATAAAGCGCGGCGCACTGTTGTACTCATTGCGAGGTCGTCATCGCCTGGAGCCAGTCTGCCAATGCCCTGGTTTACTGGCTGCCCGGCACCCGCATGAATTCCCGCAGGACGATAGTGGCATAGGCGCCCGG
>JBAQGR010000651.1:0-1833 GCA_049287895.1 Desulfatitalea sp. | reverse complement strand
CTATTGATCTACAACATCGTCGGCGGTTCGCGCATATGGTATGGCCCGGTGATGGGAGCGGCCTTGCTCACGGCCCTGCCGGAAATACTGCGGGGCATCGGTGTGGCCGCGGGGCCGATCCGCATGGGCGTCAATGGCCTGATCCTGTTGCTGGTCATCCTGTTTTTGCCCAATGGCCTGGCCTCGCTGATCTTCAGGTCGCGGCCCGCGGGCCAACAGCCGGAAGCGAGCGGCCATCCGGTATGAACTTAAGGGTTGAGGCCATATCGCAACACTTTGGCGGGCTGCAAGCGCTGCTCGACGTGAGCTTTGCGGTCACGCCCGGGACGATCCACGGCCTGATCGGCCCCAACGGCGCGGGCAAAACCACCCTGATCAATATATTGGCCGGCTTGCAGCCGCCATCCGCTGGACAGGTTTACTACCAGGGCGAGGCCCTGCACCGGCTGCGAGCCCATCAGGTGGCGGCCCTGGGGGTGGCCCGCACCTTTCAGAATATCCGGCTCTTCCCGGCCATGACCTGCCTGGAAAACGTCCAGGCGGCCCAGCACCTGATCGCCGGCCGACCGCTGCTGCCCCGCCTGCTGCGCCTGCCCTCGGCAATCCTTGAAGACCGGGATCTGGAAGCCAAAGCCCACGCGACCCTCCTGCGGGTGGGCCTGGACGCGAAGGCGGCGTTGCTGGCCAAAAATCTTTCCTACGGTGAACGGCGTCGGCTGGAGATCGCCCGGGCCCTGGCCGGCAATCCCAGCCTTTTGCTTCTCGATGAGCCGGTGGCCGGCATGCGCAGGAGCGAAGCGGCCCAGGTAGCCGATTTAGTGCGCTCGCTGGCGGCCGGCGGCATGACCGTGCTGTTGATCGAACACAACATGGCCTTTGTGATGGGATTATGCTCCTCGATCACGGTGCTGAACTTCGGCCAGGTCATCACCACCGGCCGGCCGGAAGAGGTGCGCGGCCACCGGGAAGTAATCGAAGCCTATCTGGGAACAGGTAAAGACGATGCTTGAAGTGGCGGGTCTATCGGTTTCGTACGGTCCCATCGAGGCATTGCGGGAGATCTCCTTCAGCGTGGCCCAAGGCACGGTAGTATCTCTGGTGGGGCCCAATGGCGCGGGCAAGACCACCACCCTCAACGCCATTAGCGGCGTGGTGCCGGCCAGCCAGGGGCGCATATCCTTTCAGGGCCGGGACATTACCCGCATGCCCTCCCACCGGCGGGTATCCGCCGGTATTGTGCAAGTGCCCGAAGGTCGCCTGGTGCTGGCCGGCATGACGGTACGCGAGAACCTGGAACTGGGCGGCTATTGCCGGCCGGCCCGCGAAATCGCCGCGAGCATCGCCTTGATGGAAAGCCGCTTTCCGATCCTGGCCGAGCGCCGCAATTCACTGGCCGGAAGACTTTCGGGCGGCGAGCAGCAGATGCTGGCCATTGCCCGGGGACTGATGGCCAAACCCAAGTTGTTGTTGCTCGACGAGCCTTCGCTGGGCCTGGCACCCCTGGTGGTACAGCTCATTTTTGAGATCATCGGCGAACTGCAGGGCAGCGGCCAAACCATCCTGCTGGTCGAGCAGAACGCCCGCCAGGCCATGGCCGTCTCGTCGCACGCCTATGTGATGGAAAACGGCCGGATCGTTTTGCAGGGCGAGGCCCGCCAACTGATGTCCAATCCGGCGGTGATCGACGCCTACTTGGGCCAGGCCGCTTCCAGCGCCTCCGGATAGCCGCGGTTCATCAGCCATAGCCACCCAGGCAGCCCCCCTGCATCGGAAACCTTATTGCTTCTGCCCGATCTCAAAGTCGGCCAGCATCTCCAGGGCCCGCACCATAGC
>JBAQGR010000650.1:0-4846 GCA_049287895.1 Desulfatitalea sp. | reverse complement strand
GGCCATCGCCGAATTGCTGCGCATGGGTAAATTGAGCTGCGTCATCACCCAGAACATCGACGGGCTGCATCAGTCTTCGGGCATTCCCGAAGACAAAGTCATCGAATTGCATGGCAACAGCACCTATGCCATTTGCCTGGAGTGCCGCAAGCGCTTCGAGTTGGATCAGATCCGCGCCATCTTCCTGCCCGATGAAGCCCTGCCCCTGTGCGACCAGTGCGGCGGCATCGTCAAGACAGCCACCATCTCGTTCGGCCAATCCATGCCGGTGCGCGAAATGCGCCTGGCGGAAGAGCAAACCATGGCCTGCGATCTTTTCATCGCCGTCGGCTCCTCCCTGGTGGTCTACCCGGCCGCCGGATTTCCCCTGGTGGCCAAACAGAACGGCGCGCGCCTTGTGATCGTCAATCGCGATCCCACCGAACTGGACCGGTATGCGGACCTGGTGATCAACGCGGAGATCGGCGCCACGTTCGAGGCAGTATTGACGGAGCGTGGTTAGGAGTAGATAGATGTCTTCGTTCGGATCGAATTGTACTTTTCGCGCAGGAATCAATCGGTTTCCAGGGAGCCGATCAGCTCTTTGACCGAGCCTATCTTTTTTTCGCGCAAGTAGTCGGCGATGCCGTCGATGATCTCCATGGTGCAGCGCGGATTGACGAAATTGGCCGTGCCGACCTGAATGGCGCTGGCGCCGGCAATGATGAACTCCAGGGCATCTTCGGCGGTCATGATCCCGCCGATCCCGATAACCGGCAGTTTCACGGCCCGGGCCGCCTGCCACACCATGCGCAAGGCCACCGGCTTGATGGCCGGTCCGGAGAGTCCGCCGGTGATGTTGGCCAGCTTGGGACGCCGGCGGTGGATGTCGATGGCCATGCCGGTAATCGTATTGATCAGAGAGATGGCATCGGCCCCGCCCTCTTCTACTCCTTTGGCGATCTGGGTGATGTCGGTGACGTTGGGAGAGAGTTTGACCACGAGCAGCCGGCGGTACCTGGCGCGCACCGCTTTGGTCACCTGGCAGGCCGTGCGGGCATCGGCGCCGAAGGCCACGCCGCCCTGTTTGACATTGGGACAAGAGATGTTCACTTCGATGCCGGCCACCGCCTCTATGTCATCGAGTCGGGCCGCCAACTCGGCGTAGGCCTCTACATCGGTACCGTAGATATTGGCCAGCACCGGTGCGCGCACTCCTTTGAGGAACGGTAATTTCTCCTCGATAAATTTTTCCAGACCCACATTTTCCAGACCGATGGCATTGAGCATGCCGCAGGGGGTCTCCACGATGCGCGGCGGCCGATTGCCCTTGGAGGGCGCCAGCGACAATCCCTTGACGATGATGGCGCCCAACCGGTCCAACTCTACCAAGGTTTGGAACTCCTTGGCGTACCCGAAGGTGCCCGAAGCGGTCATTACCGGATTTTGCAGGCGCAGTGCGCCGATATCGACAGTCAGATCAGGGGTCATAGCAACGTCCTATCACGATGGGCCGCCGCGCTACGGGCGCAGGTTTTGGGAACGCTGTGTTGCCGGTTCAGAAAAGACTCTATAGCCCATCCGCAAAATTATTCAAGCTCAATGGACCGGGATCAAAATCAGTCACCGGTCCCGCCGGGCACTCAATCAGGTAAAGTTTTCCGGCCAAGTGGCGATAACAGCAATGAGTGGTCCCCCGGCCCTCTCGCCCAGATTTTATAATGAAAGGCAACCTCAAGCGATGATGAACCTTTTCAATCGAACTCCGAGCCCACCCGCCGAAACCGACGTCCGGCTATTGGCCGAAAAGGCCGCGGCCATTCAGGAAAGATGTGACTTTTTTTTGAGCAGCATCACGGTAATGCTTCACTTTCTAAAGGCATTCGCCTTGGATGTCGCGGAGATCCAATCGGACCGCTTCAAGGAGGATATCCAGGAGCTCGGCGAACGGTTACAGGAGTCCGAAAAGCCCAAACGGCTGGAACTGCACTTTGAGCAGCGCAAAGAGCACATTCTCACCTTTATCGATCGGCAGCAGAGCTATATCAAGGATCGTGAAAAGGAGCTGCGCGATATCATCGATCTGCTCAGCCGGGCCATGGCGAACTTGAACGTGGAGAACCGTGAATTTTACGAGCGCATCAACCAACAGGGCGAGAAAATAATCAAAATTAGCGCACTGGACGATATCAAAAAGATCAAGAACGCCCTCAAGATCGAAGTCGATCAAATGCGGGAAATCGTGCAGTTGAAAGAGGATCAGGAGCACCGCCAGATCCAGTTGCTCGCCGGGCAGGTTACCACTTTGCAAAGCGAATTGGAAAAGGCCAAAGAAAAGGCCATGACCGATGGACTGACCGGCGTTTACAACCGCCAAGCCCTGGATGATTATCTGGCCGACCACATCGAACGCAGCCACATAACCAACACCGAATTCAGTCTGTTGATGATCGACATTGACGACTTTAAGCACATCAATGACAAATTTGGTCACATTATCGGTGATCGGGTCCTGGTCGCCCTCGCCCAAAAATGCCGCAATTCGATCCGTGGCGAAGATTTTCTGGCCCGTTACGGTGGCGAGGAGTTCACCATCCTTCTGGAGGGGGCCGCTTTCCGCAACGCCCTGAAAAAAGCCCAACAAATCTGCAACAGCATCGCTTCGGTGCGTTATGCCACCAACGACAACCAGTCCGACGATTACCTCTCCATGACCATCAGCATCGGGGTCAGCCAGTATAAAAAGGGGGATACCGCTGGGGAGCTGATTGGGCGGGCCGACAAGGCGCTCTACGACGCCAAACACAAGGGTAAAAATTGTGTCGTCGGTAGAAAATCTTGAATAAAAAATTGAATTCGACTAATTTGGTTAAGATTTGGTCGATCCCAGCCGACGGCAAGCCTTTTGCATCTGTTCTGGCCCGAACCTCGAGCAGCCAAATCCTAAAGGGAGCATGGAAATGCATTCAAGCGACCGCGTGCGATTCGATACACCTGACCTTGACCAACTCAATCAAAGCAACACCGTAGTAGATCTTCATTTTCACTCCACCTATTCCGATGGCCTCAACCGCATCGATAAAATCGTTGCCCGTGCCCGGCAGTTGGGCATCGGCATCGCCATTACCGATCACAACGAAATCCGCGGGGCCGTGGAAATCGATCAATACAAAGACATTCTCAGCATCCCCGGCATCGAATTGACCGTGGCCGAAGGGTCGCATCTGCTGGTCTACTTTTATGAAGTCGGCGATCTGCAGCATTTCTATGCAAATGAAATCGTTCCCCATATGGGAACGGGCGTGATGAGTTCCCTGAGCCTCTCCATGGTCGCGGCCATCGAGCGGGCACGCCGCTATCGTTGCGTGGTTATTTTCCCACACCCCTATTGCGCCATGTACACAGGCGTCTGCAACGTGCAATTTTCCGAAAGCCAGCGCGAACAACTTTTCCAGATGGTGGACGGCATCGAGGCGATCAACGCCAACAACATCAATAAATGGAACTTGAAATGCGCGGTGTTGGGCTTCAACCTGGACAGCGCCATGGTGGGCGGCAGCGACGGGCATGCCATCGGCCACATGGGACGCGCCGTCACCTATGCCAGTTGCCCCAAAACGCGGCACGACTTTCTGGATGCCGTGGTCCAGAAGAGCAACCATGTCGTCGGCAAGGAGATCACCTTTTTGCGTAAAGTCACCAGCAACAGCCTCAAGCTGCGCTGTAACTTAAGCAACTACCCGGACCTTATCGAAAAGAACATTCGTTACGGCCGCACGCTGATCCACTTGAAATCCCAGGCCCTCCGCGACCAGGTACGGCGCGGCATCGACCATCACCTCAAGCCGCGCAGTCTCCGAAGCTATTTCGGCATCTGACACTTAACAGGCCTGAGCGGATTACCGCACACGCGCCATAAATTTGCCAGTCTCGGTGTTGATGCGCACCCGGTCGCCGGGGGACATGTACTCAGGGACCTGCACCACCCGGCCATTGGTCAAGGTCGCCGGCTTGTTGCGGTTGGTGGCCGTGGCCCCCTTGATTACCGGCGCGGTCTCCGTGATCTCCATCTCGACGGCGGCCGGTAGCTCTACGGCCACCACGTGGCCGTCCAGCATGAGCGCCCCGAGCCCCTCCATGTTCTCCACGAGCCAATCTTTCTGTTCTTCCAGCTGATCCACGTGCAACGCGTATTGTTCAAAATTCTCGGCATCCATAAAGTGGAAGGTTTCCTGATCGCTGTACAAATAGGTGACGTGCCGGCGCGCAAGGCTCATCTCTTCCAGGATGTCATTGCTCTTGTAACTCTGTTCCAGGTTCTGCCCCCCTGGAATACTGGTCATGCGCACGCGGAAAAGAGTGTTGGCGCCCCGGGCCGAGGGCGTTTGCATATCGACATCGCGCACGCGATACGCCACGCCATTGATGCTGACCACATTGCCTTTGCGCAGTTGGGATGCTTTCACGTCGGGATTACTCCTTTTTTGGGTTCACGGCGTCCGCTTTTAGCATATCGGCCCACCTGGATGAAATGAATTTTATAGAAAAGATTGCATAGTGGCACGTAGCCTAGCCGGCCTCTATGACGCAACACGCCGTGTTTAAAGAATAATTACCCGACGCACCATAAAAAGACTATAGGCATGCGGTTTGCATACAGAAGCCTCCTGGTAAATGATCGCCGCGGATAGAGCATACGAGACGCGAACGGAACTGATTGATGCAAAGGAGCGCTTAGAATTTCCATGATGGACCGATTTCAACGATTCAAACAACCTGCGACCGTGGATGAAGCGGTCGATGTGCTTATTTCGGATTTAACCACCCAACAGATGGCCGCCATGGCCGAAATGAACGATATCCAATT
>JBAQGR010000649.1:0-1868 GCA_049287895.1 Desulfatitalea sp. | reverse complement strand
CCTTTATTCTCCCAATCGTCCATTAAAACTGCCAAGGCCGTCATGCCCCTGCCTGCAACCAGAATTCACAACAAGCCCTTTACTGCTCTTCTTGCCTGGCTGGCCAGATAGACCGCTTGGCGCATCCGGTTGATTCCCCCCATCGGCCGGTGTTCAGCCAGGGCATTCCACGGCGAGAAGGCCATCGTCTCGCATGCCTCGACCAATGCACGCCCTTCGGTCGAATCGACGTCCTGCGCACCGATCGTGAGTGTAGCGACAGAGATGGGCTTGGAGACCGCTTCATCCCACTCGACCGACACATCCTCGACAGGCATCGCCACGGGATCGGTCTGGGGCTGAACACGGAATTCGAAGACCGCTTCCCGTGTTCTCAGGTACTGTTCCAGGGCTTGGCCCAGGCAGTCGTCGGACTTGCTCTTTGGATGGATCGGCGGCGACTTCCCTTCGAAACGGGGCACCAGCGAGTATTTCACGGCGCGTCCGCCTGTTGTTCCCGGTGGTCCGAGCCAGTAAGGCGAACCGCTCCAATACGTCACCAGAGGGCTGGCGACGGGTTCGCTGATGATTTTCACGACGCTTGTCAGATGCCGGGGATGGAAAAGAGCAAACCAGGCCGCGGCCAGCGGATCACCCACCAACGGTGTCGCGCGGATGTCGAAAAACTTCAAGTATTCAGCCGGCGTCGCAAACGGGAAGACAGGGAGGTTGACGGTCAGGAAATCCTGGCAGCGATTATCGGTGCCGGGAATGGCTGGAGTACCATCCACACCCAACAGCTTGATGGCCATCCCTCGCGCGTCGACATTACCATCGGGGCCAATTATCTCCGAGGAGTTGGAAAAACGGACGATCGCCTGAAACGACTGAATTGGCCGGCGGAAGACGCCGTGACGTAACTCGCCCGGTACATCGTCTCGTATCGTGAACACTGCCCGTACACAACCGGTCGCCTTGGCATGCTGGCCACGGCGGATGCGCCCTTGCTGGGATTTCATCCGCTCAACTGCTACCTTAACCATCTCCTCGATCAGCTTGGCCTCGCCTGGGTCGGGATACTCGCGGTTCAATTCAGGATTCATGCATTATCCTCCTGGCCGGCTGTGGCGAAATCACGATCGGTCTCCTTTAACTCTTCAGAAGATCCTCGAGCCGCTTGTTTACCTCGGTCCAATTCACTATGCTCCAGAACGCCTCTACGAACTTGCCCCTGTCGTTCTTGTAGTCCAGGTAATACGCATGCTCCCAGACATCCAAAACCATCAAAATCCTGAACATCGGGTAGACGTTCGTGTTATGCTTCTCCACCTGCATGATGATGGGCCGGTTCGTTTTCTTACAAAACGTGAGCGCTGCCCAACCCGAGCCCTCGGCGCTTGCCGCTGCCTGCGAAAATATCTTTTTGAATCGGTCGAAGGAGCCGAACTCCTCATCGATTACTTTCGCGATTGTTCCCGACGGCTTCTCGCCCCCGCCTTTGCCTTGCGGGGCTAAATTCCCCCAGAACAGCGAATGGAGCAAGTGGCCCCCGATGTGAAACGAGAGCTCCTTGAACGTCGCCTTCGTGTCGAAATCGGCATTGTCTGTCCTGGCTTTGTCCATCTTTTGGAGAATGGTGTTGGCTCCATTGACGTAGGCTGCGTGGTGCTTGTCGTGGTGCAGCCTCAAAAGCTCTTCCGATATAATCGGTGTGAGCGCATTGTCGTCGTAAGTAAGCTTCGGCAAGACATACAATTTCGGTGTTTCCATTTACTCATCTCCTTTTTTGGTTGTATGTTCGTTACGAGATCTGCTTTCCTTAAGGTGCTTCCCTTGAAAAGCAGCGTTCCGGTGAAAACACGGCTGACCTCAAAGATCGAAAAATAGGT
>JBAQGR010000648.1:0-7944 GCA_049287895.1 Desulfatitalea sp. | reverse complement strand
GCCCGCCTGACCTCTCCCCTGTTAGCGCAGTCGATCGGAGAGCGTCACTTCATGCCCCTGGCCGACGAACCGTTTCACCGGACCGTGCCGGCCATGAACACGGCCGCCGGCCGGTCCGGGATCAAAGTGGCTTTTTTCGTGGGCTGTCTGATCGATAAGGTTTACCCGCGGGTGGCCCGGGCGCTCATGGAGATTTGCGACCATCACGGCGTCGGCCTGTTTGTCCCCGAAGGCCAGGGCTGCTGCGGCATACCGGCCCTCTCCGCTGGAGACACCGACACCTTCCAGCGCCTGGTACGCCATAACTTGGAACGCTTCCAACGGCATTCGTTCGACTACCTGGTTACGGCCTGCGCCACCTGCACGGCCACGATCAAGGAGTTTTGGCCATTGATGCTGGGCGACGCACCGGAGCCCTTGCGCGTCCAGGTGGCAGCGCTCGCGGAAAAGACTTTAGATGTGAGCCAGTTTTTGATAGATAGACGCATAGTGGGCCCTGTCGGACGCCCATCGGGGGAGAGTTCGGCGTCCGTGCCGGTGTCCTATCACGACCCATGCCATCTGAAGAAATCCCTGGGCGTTTTCGCCCAGCCGCGCGCCCTGCTGCAAGCCGCCGGCGGATACCGCCGGGTGGAGATGCGCGCGCCGGACCAATGCTGTGGCATGGGCGGCAGCTTCAATTTGAAGTATTACGGCATCTCCCGCCAGATCGGCCAACGCAAGCGCGACGATATCCGCGCTTCCGGCTGCCGCGTCGTGGCGACCAGTTGCCCGGCATGCATGCTGCAAATCACCGATGCGCTGTCTCAAGCTGGCGATAAAGTGGAAGTTCGCCATGTAATTGAAATCTATGCGGAGAGCCTGATAAACCATGCCAATGCCCCTTCAGCCGATTAGGCCCAAGAAGATTTCCGACCAGGTTTTCGAACAGATCCGCGAGTCGATCTTCCGGGGACAGCTCAAGCCCGGCGAGCAGGTCCTGCCCGAGCGAGAGCTGTCCGAAGCCCTGGGCGTCAGCCGCACCACCGTGCGCAATGCCATCAACAAGCTCGTGGTGCTTGGCTTGCTCGAACACAAACAGGGCCAGGGAACCTTCGTGCGCGCGCCGGATACGCGCCAGGGCAACCCGCTGGCGGCGGCCATGGAGGTGCAGGACGCCAGCATAGACGATCTCCTGGAAGTGCGCATGGGGCTGGAATGCAACGCGGCGGCCCTGGCCGCGGTGCGGGCGGTCAAGGAAGACCTGCTGTTCATGGATGCCAGCCTGGAAGAGATGCGCGCGGAAGTCAGCTCCGGTCGCCTGGGAACCGAGGCGGACACCGCCTTTCACATGGCGCTGGCCTATGCGACCAAAAACCCGGTGCATGTCTATCTGATGAAGAACTTCTACGACTTTCTCTTTGTCGGCATCAAAAAGAATCTCAGCCACCTGTACGAAAATCCCAGCAACATCGATGAGATTCTTCGCCAGCATGGCGTGGTCATCGAGGCCATCAAAAAGCGCGACCCACTGGCGGCCGCCGAGGCCATGCGCCGGCATATCAAGTATGTTCAGGATTTCTTCCGCAATCGATTGTGATCTTTAGACCGGAGCCGGCAGGGTGAAGATGAACCGGACCCACTGGTCCCCCCGGCACTCGGCCCAAATCTTGCCGCCGTGCTTGCGCACGATATCCTGGGTGATGAACAGCCCCAACCCTGTGCCCTGGGCCAACCCCTCGGTGCGTCGCAAGCGCACGAACTTGTCGAACACCTGGGCCAGTTGCGCCTCGGAGAGATCCTCGCCCTCATTGCACACCTCGAAGCGCAGCTCGGGCGGGCCGGCGGCCGAGATCAGGCGGATGGTGCCGCCGGGGCGGCCGTACTTGATGGCATTGTCCAAAAGGTTCTTGTAGACCACCTGCAACAGATCGCGGTCGCCCGTGAGGGGCACGGCCGCGGGCAGCTCGTTGCGCACCGCGATTTGCCGGGTGGCCAGGGTATCGCGGAACTCTTCCAGCAGGGGTGCCACCACATCCTTGACCATATCCATGGGTCGCGGGCGGACTTGGAGTTCGCCTTTTTCGATGCGCGACAGATCCAAGTATTTGCGCGTCATGCCCACGGCCTTGTCGATGCTCGTGGTGATGTTGGCCACCAGGCTGGCCTGGGCCGCGGTCAACGGGCCGATGGCCGCCATGCCCAGGGCCTTGGCCGAAGTAAAGATCACTCCCAGTGTGTTCTTCAGCTCATGGGAGACAAAGCCCAGCATGTCCAGGTAGTTGCGGTTGACCACGTGCAGCGCGCGGTTGGTCTGGTCCAATTCCGCGTTGGCCTTTTTCAGGCCCTCTTCGCGCTCCCCGAGGCGCGCGGCCATGAAGTTGAACGCCTTGGTCAGATCGCGCACCTCGTCATCGGTGGCCGGCTCGGGCACGCGCATCTCCAGGCGGCCGCCGGCGATCTCTCCTGCGGCATGGGCCAGGCGACTGATGGAACCGGTCAGGCGGCGGGAGAAGAGAAAGCCCAGGGCCAGCACGATCACCACGGCCCCCAGAGAGAGCAGGCCGTACAGGGTCCATAGATCGCGCTTCAGGTCGTCGTACTGCCGGGCCAGCACCCCCACGTAGAGAATGCCGATCACCTGGCCCTCGATATCGTGGATGGGGTCGTAGGCGCTCAGGTACCAATCGTTGACCACGAAGGCCCGGTCGTAATAGGGCCGGTTGTTCTCCAGCACCGTGTCGTAGACCGTTTCGCTGACCCGCGTGCCGATGGCCCGATTGCCATTGGCGCTTTTGACATTGGTGGCCACGCGGCTGTCCCACTGGAAAATGGTCACCGTGCCCGGTTGCTTGCCCTTGTAGAGCCGATCTTCGAAGACGATGGATTGGATCTTGTCCACCAGGGCGTGGTTGCGGTTGAGCAGGATGCCGGCATAGAGCACCCCCTTGCGCGCCCCGGTCTCATCGTCCACGGGCGTCGCGGCCACCAGTGCCAGGCCGGCGGTCTCAGCGTTTTTGGCCCTGGGCTTGGCCCGTTCCGTGGGCTCGAAGACCATGAAGGCTTTCTCTTCCAGGGCGCCGCCCTCGGCTTGCAGTCGGCTGGCCTCGAGCAGGGCGAACCCGCTCACGGTTTCACCCTTGAGCGCCTTGCCCACGAACGCGTCCTGGGTCAGAAAATCGCCGGTGTGGTAAGGGGCCAGGGTGCGCAGGATCACGCGCCCCTGGGTGTCGGTGAGGCTCAGAAAGTCGCACCGGCCCTGGCGGCGCGCCAGCTCCAGCAGCGCCCGCATACCTTCGGCCGCAGGCTGCTGGAACGCCTCCTGGACCCGCTTGCCGCCGCTCAACGCTCCCAAAAAAAGTTCCAGGCCGTCCAATTCGCTCTGCACGACGCTCCAGGCCGAGCGCAGATCGAGGCTCACCCGGCGCTGGGCCTCGTTGACCGTGGAGCGGTTGATCAAATAGGCTCCCACGGCCGCGGCCAGCAAGCCGAAGAGGGCGATGACCAACACGAAGTTCAGAAAGATGCGTTTGTAGAGTTGCACTCGCATGGGTTGCACCTCGGTATAGAAATCAAACGTCATGCAAAAAGCGGGCAAGCGTGAACTCCTCCGCGGGCAGGGCCGGGCATGCGCCCTGACGGTGTCGCGCCCAAACAGGTTGTAAGCATCTTGAGGCGCGGTGACCGCCGGATTGGCAGTTTGTAAAAACGGCTGACACTCGATTTGGGCGACCCTGTATCGGCCATGAAGGGACGCCCGGTTGAAATGGTTGACACATAAGCAGTGTACACATATAGTGTGTAAACTATCGGAGGTGAGGCATGCCCAATATTACGATTTCTATTGATGAGCAGTTGTTAAAATCAGGCCGGCAATATGCGGCTAAACACCAAACATCGGTAAATGCATTGATCCGCAACCTTTTGGAGCAGATGGTAAAAAGCCATACCGACCAATGGATTGAGGAGTGTTTTGCGTTAATGGACCGGGCCGAGGTTCGTTTGAAAGGCAAGCGTTGGAAAAGAGAGGATCTGTACGATGTCTAAAGTGTTTCTCGACACCAACATCCTCATTTATAGTCTGGACCAATCGGATTCCAGAAAAAGAAATAAGAGCCGAGAGCTTATCCGAGGCCTGACGGTCGGTAACAACGCCGTAATTTCAACGCAGGTCATGCAAGAATTCTACGTTGCCGCTACCGGCAGGTTGGGTGCCGACCCGCTTCTGATCAAAGACATCCTCAGGTCCCTGGAACATATTGAAACGGTTGTGGTCACACCCACACTGATCAAAGAGGCCATCGATTGCGCCATCATTCATCGGTTGTCGTTTTGGGATGCGTTGATCGTCACTTGCGCCGATAGCGCCCAATGCGAAACACTCTGGACCGAAGATCTGAACCACGGACAAATCATTCGGTCCGTGCGCATCGAAAACCCCTTCAAGAGATAGTCCTGCCGGATTGGGTATGCATGAGCATGGATAACGTGGTAAACAAGGAAATCGACGGATGAACGCAGCCAATATAAATAGTAAACGCGCCGAACCCCGGAAAGCCGCGCCATCGGCCAAGGTCCAGAGCGTCAGAATCCTTTCTCTGATCCGACATGCCAAATCGAGTTGGGAGTTCCCCGGGTTAGAGGACGTCGATCGTCCCTTGAGCCCCAGGGGCCGGCGCGAGGCCGTTCTGATGGGCCAGGTGCTGGCCGCGCGCGGTTTTGCCCCGGACCGCTGGATCAGCAGCACGGCCCTGCGCGCCTTTCGAACGGCCGAGATCATGGCGGCGGACGTGGATTGCCCCGTCTCCAGAATCATCCTGGACAACGGCTTGTACCATCCCAACACCGATGACCTGCTGGCGCTTTTGCGGCGGATGGAGAAGACCGTCTCCTGGCTGGCCTGCGTGGGCCACGACCCGGAGCTGACCGATCTGGCCAGGTTGCTCTCCAAAGCGGATATCGTCAAGGTGCCCACCTGCGGCGTGGTGGAGATGCGCTTTGCCATCGACGGCTGGGAGCAGTTGGGGTCGGGCAAGCCCCTCTCTTTTTTGATCGATTTTCCCAAGAACCATCCATAGGCTCAATCGGGAGATGCCATGCTCAAGGCATTGAAATTCGCGGCCATCGATATCGGCTCCAACGCCGTGCGTCTTCTGTTGGCCAGTGTTTTTGAAATCGGCGGCAAAGCCACCTTTAAAAAAATGTCGCTCACGCGCATGCCGATCCGCCTGGGCGGCGATGCCTTCTCCCTGAACCGCATTTCCAACGCCAAGGCCGACGAACTGGTGCAAACCATGGTGGGATTCAAACATCTGATAGACGCCTACCAGCCCATCGCCTATCAGGCCTACGCCACGTCGGCCCTGCGCGGCGCCCGCAACGGCCGCGCCATCTGCAAACGCGTGGCCAAGGAATGCGGCATCCACATCGACATCATCGACGGCCAACGCGAAGCACAATTGATCTTCGAGAATAAAAGCTCGGATCGCTTCGGCGGGTTCAAGGATTATCTCTATGTGGATGTCGGCGGCGGCAGTACGGAGATCACCCTCTTTACTGGCGGGAAGATCGCGCTTTCAAAGTCGTTCGATATCGGCACGATCCGCATTCTCCAGGGCCAGGTGACCAAACAGCACTGGAGTGAATTGCGTCAGTGGCTCAAATCCCACACCGCCAAACACAAATCCATCGCGGCCATCGGCAGCGGCGGCAACGTCAACAAAATTTTCGGCCTGGCCGGCTGCAAAAACAGTTCTCCCCTGACCCTTGCCAAGCTCCAGAAGGTGCGCAATGAGCTGGCCAAACGCTCTTACGAGCAACGCATCGTTCAAATGAACCTGCGTCCGGATCGGGCGGACGTGATCGTGCCGGCCGCCGATATCTACCTGAACGTGGTCCAATGGGCCTGCATCGAGAAGATCTTCGTGCCCGTGGTCGGCCTGGCCGATGGTGCCGTCCATATTCTCTACAGCCGTTATAAAGCCATGCCCGAAAAAGCCGCGGCGTCGCACGCGCGGGTCGTGCGTATGGCCGGTAAGAAGATGGCCAAATGACGTCGAAGATTTTTTTGCTGCCTCCCCAAACGAGCCCCCTGGAAGTAAAACGGGTCCTGCAGGCGCACTTTGCGGCGGCCGGGGGCACCCTGCGCCGCCATCCATTGAATCTTCTGGATTCGTTCGATTGGCGCCTCTTTCGGCAAGGGCAACTGCTGCTGGCGACCAGCGGTCTCTGGCGGCTGGTGGATCAGCACACCGGGAAGGTGATTGCCAGCGCGGCCGGGGATATGCCGGACCTGCCGCTCTTTTGGTGGCAGCTGCCCGATTCGGAGCTGCGCAAGATCCTGCGGGAAGCCCTGGATGTGCGCGCCTTGATGTGCCGCCTGCCGCTTCGCCGGGCGGTCATGGCGCTGCAGATGTCGAACGAAGCCCAAGCGATCGTGGCCGGGGTGGACGTCGACATCTTGCGGATCGCGGATGCCCCGGCCCGGGCCGCGGCGCTGCTCGGCACATGCACGCCGGCCTCCGTTCGGGGGCACGCCCCGGCGCGCCGGGCGGTCGAAAAGGTTTTAACCGCTATGGGCGCGATGCCTGCCCGCGAGCACCCGCTCGTGACCGCCCTGCACCGGGCCGGCCAACAACCGGGTCACTATTCAACCAAAATAGAGCTGCGCCTGGAACCGGAGTTGACCGTTCCCGCGGCGGCCCGCATCATCCTCAAACACCTGGTCGGGATCATGCGCTGTAACGAGGAGGGCATCCGGCAGGATATCGACACGGAATTTCTCCACGATTTCAGGGTGGCGGTCCGGCGCTCGCGCTCCCTGTTCACGCTGTTGAAACAAGAGCTGGAACCCACGGCGCTGGCCGAACTCAAGACCGGCTTGCGCGAACTGGGCCAAGCCACCAACGCGCTGCGCGACCTGGATGTCTACCTCTTGCGCCAGGAGCGCTACCGGAAATTGCTGCCCGCGGCGCTGCGGCCGGCCATCGCCGCATGGTTCGAGGCGTTGCGGCGCCAGCGGCGCCGGGCCGTTAAGAAGATGGGAAGCTTTCTCGCCTCGGACCGCCATGGCCGCATCATGGCCGCGGTGGAACGCTTTGCAGGCGTCCAAGGAGAAGCTGCCGGCCCACAAGCGCGATCGATCCTGGATGTGGCCCGGCGGGAAATCGGCCGGCGTTTCCAAAAAACCATCCACATCGGCCGCCGCATCGACGTCGCCACAGCCGATGCCCGGCTGCACCGCCTGCGCATCCAATGCAAGCAACTGCGCTACGCCCTGGAGTTCTTCCACTCCCTGTTCCCGCCCGAGCCGGTGGCGGAGATCATCCGGCAAGCCAAGGTGCTGCAGGATTATCTGGGCGCCTACAATGACCTGGCGGTTCAGCAGCAATTTCTTTTCGACCACTTAAAGCAGCTCCCGGCGCAAAAAACTCCCCGGCAGGAGGCCCTGGCCGCGGCCGTCGGGGCCCTGATGGGAAGCCTTTTTTTGGAGAAGCAGCAAAGGCGCGCCGCCTTCGCCGACGTCTTCGTGCGCTTCGACACCGCCGACAACCACGCCCTTTTCCAAAACCTCTGCACCCCACCGTCCAAGGCTATCGAGCCGCAGTAGTTAACGCAGGGCGGTCGGAACCGAGCCGCTGCGCACACGCTTTTCCACGGTGATCGTCGCCCAATCGAATAGTGGGCCAAGCGCCGGTTCACGCCGGAGGTGTGCTCCCTCGTTCCCACACTCCCGCGCGGGAACGAAGGGGTTTCTTCTATTCTGCCGCGACGCCGGCCAGTTGCGGTTCTTCCGCTTGCTCGGCGGCATCGGTATTTTCTGCTTCCCGTCTTCGAACGAGTGTCAGGTCTCCGACGCCGACGGCGCAGCGGAAGCCGATATTATGTCGGCGGCTCAACGGATTTTCACCGCTTTGAAATTGGCAGCAGGCTTGATTGTCGAAGTACGTGTCGAACGCTCCGCCG
>JBAQGR010000647.1:0-4881 GCA_049287895.1 Desulfatitalea sp. | reverse complement strand
CTGGGAGGCCTTCAAAACTTCTCCCAAATGGCGGTGCACCGGATTCTTGAATTCCACGGCCATTTCGAAACGTACATCGCGGCCGTCGGGCCACTTATGGCCCGGAAAAGAGGGCGCGACAGGCTGTTAAAGCAAGTGCTCGCCCTTCACGCTGTTGTATTCGAACGCGAACTCTTCACGATTGAACAGCTCCAGACAGGCCGCTACGACGTCGCTGTCGTATTTTTTCCCTTTCTGCTGCTCAATTTGCTTCAGGCCGCTTCGATGCCATGGGCCGGCCGATAAGGCCGGTAAGAGCTGTTGGCTTCGGTGACGTCGGCTACCCCTAAAATTCTTGCCTCCGGTAGGATTTCGTCGCCGGATAGCCCCTGCGGGTAGCCCGAGCCGTCCAGACGTTCATGGTGCTGGCGCACCATCTGGGCGACGGGCCATGGAAAGGGTATGTTTTTCAAGATGTCATAACTCACCTGGGGATGAATTTTGATCATTTTAAACTCTTCTTCCAAAAGCCTGCCGGACCGGCTGAGAATGGAGACGGGGATGCGGATCTTGCCCACATCGTGCAGGAGGGCAGCAATGCGAATCCCCTCGATCGCGTCCGAAGTGTAGCCCATCTTTTTCGCGATGGCACAAGCCAGCTGCGCCACCCGCTGCTGATGGCCGGCCGTGTATGGATCCCGGATCTCCACCATCAGCGCCATGGCGCTGATGCTGGCGTTGAGAATGTTCCGTATTTCGACTGTTTTCTGCTCTACTTTCTGCGCGAGAAGCAGGTTATGGGAGGTCAGCTGCCGTCGCATCTCTTCCAGGGACAGATGCGTGCGAACGCGCGCATTGACTTCCGCCGCATGAAAGGGTTTGGTGATATAGTCCACCGCACCCAGGTCAAAGCCGCGGGTCTTGTCGACGGTTTCGCTCAGGGCGGTGATAAAGATCACCGGAATAGCGGCGGTTTGCGGATCGGCCTTGAGCCGCTTGCACACCTCATAACCATCCATCTCCGGCATCATGATATCCAGCAACACCAGGTCCGGTTTTTGTTTGGTCGCAAAGTCCAAGGCCTTCGGCCCGCTTTTGGCAATGCCCAGACGATTCTCGTCTTTGAGTGTATTGACGAGAAGGTCGATGTTGGTGGCATTATCATCGACAATCAGAATGAGCGGTCGGGATGCATTCATGGAATTCTCTGTCACTTTCTGTTGATCTTCCGAAGTGTTTCCAAAGCCTGGTCATAGTCGTAGCGACCGATCTGCGCTTCCAGCGATGCCAGTGTGGATGGGTCCATCTGCCTGGATCGGGCCGCCTGCTGCCGAAAGGCGGGCATGACGGCCGCAATCTGTTCCGGATCGGCCCGGTCGATGGCTTGGACCAGCCGCGCTAAAAGCGCATCGAAGGCGAGACCATTTTCCGCGGAGGCTTGCCCGGTCGGCTCAGCGGGCACAGGCGCTTCCAAGGATCGAATCGATTGAAGCACTTGGTTCAACGCGGAGGCCACGTTTTGGATCAAGCCCTCCAGACGGGACCGTTGCGCATCCGTTAAAAATCCCTCAAGACTCTCATCTTCGAACGCGTTCGCCGCCGAACGCAGATCGTTGGCGCCGATGTTTGCCGCACTGCCCTTGAGGCTGTGGGCCAACTGGCGCATGGTCTCCAGATCGCAATCCGCCGACGCCTGTTTCAGTTTTTCCACGGTGTCCCGATTATCGGCAAGAAACCCGGTCAGGATACGCGTGAACGTGGCCTTGTCGAGATTCAGTGCCGCCAGGGTCTGCCGGATGTCGATTCCCGGAAGTCCGGCCGGAAGCATTCCAGCCCGCGGAAGGCCGTCTTCCGTAATTTCTTGATCGGCGGGGGCTTGCTCATCTTCTTCCGGCGCGGTCCCTTCCGATGACTGCTTGCGGGATCGCAGAAGCCGCCAGAGTGTTTGAAACAGACGATCCTGATTGATGGGTTTGGATATGTAGTCGTCCATTCCGGCTTCCAGGCACTTCTCCTCATCGCCTTTCATGGCATGCGCCGTCATGGCGGCAATGGGAATCGAACGGCCCTGGGGCAATTGCCGGATCAAGCGCGTGGCTTCGTAGCCGTTCATTTTAGGCATTTGAATATCCATCAGCACGGCGTCAAAGGCTTGGTGGGTTACGGCATCAACGGCCGCTTCACCGTTGTTGACGATCGTGACCAGGATCCCGGCCCCTTCCAAAATGGCCTGGGCCACCAGCTGGTTGGTGGGGTTGTCTTCGGCCACCAGGATGCGTACGCCTTTCAACGGTTTTCGGTAGATGGAAGCGCGGGTGGTAAAGTGTTTTTTACGGCCGCTCCCCTTGAACCCCTCTTTGCCGAAACCGTCCATGATGGCGTCAAACAGCGTGGACGGATAGATGGGCTTGGTCAGAAATCCGTTGATGCCCGCTTTTTCCGCTTCGATGCGCTGTTCCTCCTTGCCGAAGGCCGTCATCATGATGATGGGCATGGTCAGATTCAGCTCCTGCCGGATCTTTCGGGATGCCTCGATACCATCCATCTCCGGCATTTTCCAGTCCATCATGATCAATTCAATGGGATTGTTGCGCAGCAAATTGTCTTCCAACCGGCTCAGGGCTTCGGGTCCGGAATCCAATGTCTCAACATTGAACCCTAATGACTCCAGCATCTTGCGCATGATGGCGCGGCTGTCGGCCAAATCATCTACCACGAGAACGTTCAAGCCTTGAATGTCGGGGGGAACCGCCGGTTTGGTGACCGGCTTGCCTGACGGGTGATTCAGGCGCACCGTAAAGAAAAAAGTACTGCCCTTTCCCAGCTCGCTTTCCACCCCGATCTCGCCTCCCATCAAGATCACCAGTTGTTTGCAGATGCTGAGTCCCAGGCCGGTGCCCTCGTATTTACGGGTCGAAGAGGTATCGGCCTGGCTGAAGGGTTGGAAGAGCAGATCACGGTATTCCGGAGCAATGCCGGCGCCCGTATCTTTTACGGCAAATTCTAAAATGACTTCATCCTCCGCCGGCGCCTCGGCCGGCTTGACGCTCAGCAGGATCACGCCCGCATCCGTGAATTTGACGGCATTGCTGACCAGATTGGTCAAAATCTGCTGCAGACGCAAAGGGTCCCCATTGAGGTCCTTGGGCGTATTCTGCTCGCAATCCACCAGCAGCTCGATACCCTTTTCGGCCGCTTTGCTGAAGAACAGCTCCATAACCCGATCAAAGACCTCGGTTAACCCGAAGGCCCGCGCTTTCAGTTCGAACTTGCCGGCCTCGATCTTTGAAAAATCCAGAATGTCATTGATGATGCCTAAAAGCGAGTAGGCCGAACTATGGATGATTTTCAGATAGTTCTCGATCTTTGGGGGCACCTCTTCACCGAGAGCCAAATCGGTGGCGGCGATGACACCATTCATGGGCGTACGGATCTCATGGCTCATATTGGCCAGAAACTCGCTCTTGGCCCGGGTGGCGGCTTCGGCCAGTTCTTTGGCCTGTTTCAACTGGCGATCCTTTTCCCTGCGCAAGTTGATTTCCGTTTTCAGGCGCGCGTGCGAGCCTCTGATTTTTTGGTTCAGATGCAAGACGACTCCGGTGAAGGCCACCAGGATGCAAAAGGCCGCCAAAGCGAAGATGATCCAGTGCCCGTAGTTTCTCAGAACGTCCGCGAAACTGATTTGCCCCAGGTCTTTATAAGGGCCGACTTTCAGCGCCTTCAAGCAGTCATGGACCGGCTGATAATTCAAGGGAATGGTCCAGCCGGCGCAGCCCGCCGCCCTGGCTGCCGGCGCATCGGGCGGCATCTGCAAAAGGGCCACGGCCACCCTTTCGGCCAGGTCATCCGGGATGTGCTTCATGCTGGCCATTGGCCAGGAAGGATATTCACGTGTGGTGCAGTAATACGACGCGGGCTCGTCCGTGGGATGGAGACGTGGAAACACATAAAAATCGACCAGGTCGATCTTACCTTCGGCGCTGAGATCTTCCAGGGTGCCCGTTCGCACCGTGCCCGCATCGGTCAGACGATCCCGCACCGCATAAACCACCTGGTCGTGGGTTTCGTCAAAATGCAGCGCCTTGAAATCGCTGTATGGGTCGATCCCGTTTTCCTTGAATTCCCGCCAGGCCATGAGCCATCCGCCCAGGGAGGCTTCGGAAACCGCCATGAAGGACTTGCCTTTGAGATCGCCCAAGGAGCGGATATCTTCTCGATCCTTGCGGCAGAAAATCACGCCGCCGTATTTGGCATATACGCCGCTGGCACGCCGCTCCTTCAGCGTGACGATGCGATTGGCGTGATACCAATACTCCAGCCCCACATAAAAAGAAGAATTGACCAGGATAAAATCAACCTCGCCGTTTTGCGCCACGGCGTAGACCTGATCATGGGCCAGGGGCACGATCATGAAGCGTTGGCCGGCAATCTGCTGCATGAGGTATTCCGCCGTCGGCGACCAGGTGGCCAGGCATTGTTCAGCTCCTCTGATGGCCAGTACGCCGATTTTGAGCGGCGTCTCTTGTCCCCATGCTGACGCCGCATGCGTCGCGGTGAAAAGCAAAACCCAAAAAAACAGCGCATGAAGCAAACAGTGCCTTGTCTTTCCATTTTCGAATCGCTCACCGGCCATGGCTACCACCTGAATTTATTGTTGATAGTATATCCATGGGCATGACAAATAACAAGGCAGAATCAGGATGTTGACCTTAAAGGGCGCTCGGGGCTACATTCCTTATGTTCAAATCAAGACCCGAAGTCACGGCTCGAGGGCTTTTTACAACTTCGTCAAGACCTTACCCCAACCCACCAAAGGAGGCAAAACCATGCCGGACGCAACCCGACCGCTCAGCCAGGAGGAGCGGGAACGCTTTAATTTCCTGAACCAGGAAAACCTCGCAT
>JBAQGR010000646.1:0-2420 GCA_049287895.1 Desulfatitalea sp. | reverse complement strand
AGAAGCTATTTGGATTATTTCCGTGATGTTTTCATAGATTTAATTGTTCCTGAAGAAATTATTTTAGACAGAGAACAAAGCCCCTATTACATGGATGACAATTGCCATGAAGACTATGCTGCGAAATTAATCCCTCGCGCCATCGGCTATTCCGCGGATTTACTCGACTACTTCTTCCGTGGCACCCTTCAGATCCGCCACCCCTTCGTAAAACTGGCCTCCGACGGCAACGACATTTTCATTGGCGGGTTCGAGTTCGAAGTGAAGAATACCTCGGCCATCGGCCAGACCGCCGAAGCCCTCGCGGGCGGCACCCTGGAGCTGGTCTACCGCTACCTGCCCGAAGGTGCGACCGTGCCGGTGTATGGCCTGGTGGGGTCTGAACATCTATTGAAGAAAGCCGACGGCCTGCCTTATGCCATCGCATCGGCCGCGGATGCCATCAACACCGGTTATGTGCGCCTGAGCGTAGACTTGACACCTGCGCAGTATATCCCCCGGACCGCCACCGAACTCTCCTTCACGCTGGTCTATTCCGGCACCCTGGGCCATGAACTCAATACCGCCGTGGCCGTAGGCAGCCACCGGTTCGACCAGGAGGCAGTCAACCACACCACACGGTTGGCATATACCTATCACCCAGGCGGAGACGAGCCGGGCTTTACCCACCCGAGCAACATCTACACCCTGCTGCCCGACGGCGACGACCGGCGCAACCTGACCGGGCTTATCGAAACCCCCCGCACCAGCGGCGCCTACACCGGCTATATGCAACCGGCCTGGAGCCCCGACGGGCGCTTGCTGGCGTTAATCAAAGAGCATTGCACCGCGCCGCACGCCGATTCATATGAACCCGGGAAGATCGTATGCGACCAAAAAGATCGCAACGACGACATCTTTGTGCTGGACCTGACCGCCGGAACCGCGGACGTAGACAATCCGCTCACGGTTTTAAGGTGGCTGGACACCGACTATCCCGGCATGAATCCCGCTGGTCTTACAGCCAGATTGTACCTGCCCTCCTTTGCCCCGGACAGCCGGCACCTGGTGTGCTTGATCGCCAATCCGTGGATGCTTGCGGTTACTGAACTGGCTGTCTTCGATACGTTGCATGGCAATGGTGTTTATATCAACGGCTGGAGCGAAACCGCAGGTCCACCGTTCGGCTACTGGAAAGGCAAGAGTCTTGAGGGCGCTCGGCCGGCCTGGTCCCCCGACGGCCAAAGTATCGTCTATTTCCTCAACACAGTCTACGGAAGCGAAAACCATGAATATCCTAACGATATTTATACCATCGATCCCCACATAGTTAGCATCGGCAATGTATTGCAAAGAGTAGACGGCAGCGATGATACGGCCCTGACCAGCGGTCCCTACATGGAAACGCAGCCGACTTGGTCGCCGGACAGCCATTGGATCGTCTTCAGTTCCAACCGCGAGCATGCGGCGGATGACCCGAGCGATTCCACGGACCTTTGGATTATGGACCACAACGGTCAGAACATGAGAAGGATATACAACGGTGAATTCGATTGCATGACCCCGAGCTTCTCACCGGACGGCATGCGCATCGCATTTCGCATGGGCGACTCCATCTGTACCGTGGATCTGGCGGGCCGTAATATGCAAAAAGTGTTCGGCACCGGCAACAATATAGATATACTTCGCAATCTCACATGGTCGCCCTATCTGGACGAGTTCGCGCCCACGGTGACGCTGCAAACGGATGCCACGATGGTCGCTTCGGGCCAGAGCGTCACCCTGACCTGGACCTCCACAGGCGCCGACCGCATCGTTCTGGACAACGGGCTGGGCGAGCAAGCGCAGATGGACGGAGACATCGATGTCACCCCCACGGCCGATGCCACTTATACTGCAACGGCCTACAACTGGGCCGGCAAGGCTGCGGCCAGTGTGAGTGTTACGGTGAAATAATCCAAAACGTCTATAGCGTAAGCATCGATAACGGCATCGGGTTGCTGCCCCCGGTCGCGAACGTAATGGTTTGTCCAATCGAGACCACCACCTATACGTTGACGGCCGGGAATGAGGTCGTCACCCGATACAAGACGGTCACGGTAACGGTCCAGGCCGCGGCCCCCACGGCGACTTTGAGCGCGGCACCGCCAAGCATCGCGGTGGGCGGGGCGAGCGCCCTGTCCTGGACAACCGGCAACGCCGAGACCGTGACCATCGATAATGGCGTGGGTACCGTTGCAGCCTCCGGCACGATGCAAGTATCTCCGGAGCACACCACCACCTATCGCCTGACCGCCACCGGCGCCGGCACCACCACCACGGCCACGGCCACCGTTACGGTGGACAACCCGTTCACCCTCACCATCGTATCGCCCACGGACCAGCAGGTCATCCAGCGGCCCGATGTGCTGGTGCGCGGCAGTTTCGCCAACAGCGCCGGC
>JBAQGR010000645.1:0-1749 GCA_049287895.1 Desulfatitalea sp. | reverse complement strand
CCGGTCGGACGATGGCAAATCCCACGCTAACGGTGGCGAATGCTTCCCTGCGGACCCGGGTTGGATCTTCGGTGGTGATTTGCAGGGGGAAGATTTGAAATGCGGTCGGGATCGTTGCATTCTCTTTTTCGAGGGAGGCGCAGTATTGGCGCAGATACTCTCGAGCCAGCTGCGTCTCGAAAAAGTCCATCCCGAAGGCGCGTTCGGCGCGGCGCCAGGCATCGTCCTCGACCCCTTGCTCCGGAAGCGTGATAATTGAATTGGCAGCCGGTTGTGCTTCGTAGGTCGCGCTGTCGCGCTGGACCTTGACTTCCAGGGGCTCGGCCCAGGCGAGATCGCCCACTTCCAAACGCAACTGGTGCGCGCAGAAGCTCTGGAAGCGCGTACTGTAGGAGCCGGCGCTCATGGCCCAGGTGTAGCGCACCATGCGTACCAGGGACCAGCGTCGGAAGAGATTCATCCAGCCGCGGTGGCTGGGTGCGTCGTAGCCCGTGTCCAACTCCCGTTCGTGATAGACCCGCTGCATGAACTGGAGGAGCCGCCGGCAGAAGAAGAACCCGGCGCGCAGCTCGTCATAGTTGATCGGCACCCACGGAATGCTGCGGTGATCGAGATGGGCCTTGCGTACGGTGCGGCCCAGATCGGGGTAGAGCTGCCAATCGAGGAACGCCAGCAGCGGGTCGCTACGCAAGGTGTCGAGCAGGTCGCCCAGCAGGCTATCGTGGTCTCCGGGAGGTTGCGCGGGTCCGCCTGTGTGTGGGTACCACTGGTTGGCCAGTTCGACGAAGAGTTCTTCTAAAAATACTTTGTTCTTTTCCGTGGTCTCGGTGCCCAGCGCCTTTGCCGCGACGTTGCGTTGTACTACCTGAACCGTCGTGGCCATCGCGGCGCTGACGATGTGCTGGCCCAAGGCGCGATAGCTTTCGAACTGCAACTCGTCGAACCACTGGTCGGCCGTGGATTCGTGAGGAAAGACCGCATGGCCGGCGGCATAGGCGGCAATATCCTGGGGCTCGCCACCGGTCAGCGAAGCCTTGATGTAAAGCAGGGTGCCGTCCGACATGCCCGGATCGGCCTGGCCGTAACGGATGCGGCCCACCGCGCAGTGCCAGCGGCTTTGGCCCGTGACCGGGTCGCGCCGCAACTGGGCCACGTCGATGTCGATGGGGATGCCGAAATCGGTGCGGCAGCGTTCGATGGCGAGGCCCAGACCTGTAAATTGCATCTTGGGGTCCTCTTCCGCATCGCAGGCCACGATATAGCGGCAGCGCCGGCGCACCAGTTCATAGATCCCCAGGTTTTCGAAATGGCCGCCGTCGGAGACATAGACGAAATTGCTGCCGGCGTCGGTCCAGCCAAGCAGTTCCAGAGCCAGAAAGAGCAACCCTGTTCTCGGCCCCTGCTTGCACCACAGTTCGCAATCGGCCACGCCGGTGTTGGGCAGCCACCATCCCAGGCGCATATTGAACACGGTCATCAAAAATGCAATGGCCGGCGTGGTGCGATAGCCCATGTTGGGGCTGGCCGCCGCGCCGGAGATGGTCATGGCCTTGCCCAACGAGATCCCTTGGGTCGAGCGCTTGCCGTCCGCGTACGCATGGCTCGGGGCATACCCGCCCAGATCGTTCTCTTCCGATGGGCCTTCTTGATCGGCGGTCTGGGGGAACTCGTAGCCGCAGAAGAGCGGCGAAAAAAGAAATGCGCCGGCCTTGCGCTGCTGCCAGGCCAGCCGGGTGGTGCGTACCAGGT
>JBAQGR010000644.1:0-2336 GCA_049287895.1 Desulfatitalea sp. | reverse complement strand
ACAACGACGGAAAGGCAGGCCGAAGCCTTCGCTCAATCTACCGAAATCCGGAAAAGTAACGCCGCTTTTAGGGCCGGCCCCCACCTCAACACCACCAAAAAAGTTGCGGTGATTTTGAAAAATGGAGACATAACCACTATTGTTGAGAATAAAGATTTTGATCGGCAGCCGGTTACCGACAATGGTTTGCAGTTCCTGCAGGTTCATCATGATGCTGCCATCCCCTGCAAGGCAAACAATGGGCTTCTCACCACCCGATGCCTTGCAGGCGCCTATGGCGCCGGGAAGGTCGTACCCCATGGTGGCGCAGCCTGAATTGGTCCACAGCCGCTGACCGGGCTTCAACTTGGCAGTCTGAAAGCTAACTACACAGGCGGAACCGTTCGCTGACACCACCGTTTGACCTTCTTCCAGCTGATTGAATAGAGTCTGCATGAAGCAGTAGGGATTGACCCTGTCGTTGTTCCAGTACTCAGGCAAGACCACCGGAAAGAGGCGCTGCCGTTCCTTGCACCACTCCAGCCATGTCTTTTGTTCCCGGGTGGGGCCAGCGTAAGGTTGGTCAGCGAGAATCGGCAGTAAGTCGGCAAGACTTGCGAGAACTGGCATATCCGCTTTGACGGTGGGTTTCTTCAACTCGTTTTCATCAATATCTACCCAGATCTTATAAGCCTCGCGCGCGAAGGATTTCCAGTTGTAACTTACCTGGCGAATGTTGAGACGGCTGCCCAGAATAAGCAAGAGGTCCGCATTCTGCACCGCGAAGTTTCCGGCCCGATCTCCAAGCGTCCCAGGACGACCGGCGTAATTTGGATGAGCATCCCAGATGGTGTCGTGGGCGTTCCAGCCGGTTACCACTGGGATACCGAGCTTTTCCACCAAGCAGATGAAGGGCGCATGCTGGCCGCTCAGGCGCACGCCGCCGCCGGCAAACACCACCGGGCGCTTGGCTGCGGCAATTTTTTCAAGAATGACGGCACTCGCCGCGCTGAGATCAGTGCGTTTCCAAGGCTCGTCCAACTCGGCCGGGTCAAATCCGGGCAAGGTGCCAGGGTCGATCGGGGCACCCTGAATGTTCAAGGGGATGTCTACCCAGCAGGGGCCAGGACGTCCGGAAGTCGCC
The DNA here is from genome assembly GCA_049287895.1 of Desulfatitalea sp. Taxonomy (GTDB): domain Bacteria; phylum Desulfobacterota; class Desulfobacteria; order Desulfobacterales; family Desulfosarcinaceae; genus Desulfatitalea. The sequence goes on along the minus strand of JBAQGR010000644.1, from coordinate 1,213 downwards.
AGGTAGATGGCTTTTTCCAAGTGGTACCGAATGGTCTGGGGGTCGGTCACCATGACACAGTACTTGGTTATGGGTCGCACCAGTTCCTCAATGTAGAGTTCCTGGTCACCGTACTGGCGCAAGGGCAGGCCAGTGCTACGCACGGTGGTTTCGTACTTTACTTGACCGGACAGAACCACCATGCCGATGGAGTCGGTCCAAGCGCCGTATACGCCGGTAATAGCGTTGGTGCCGCCAGGTCCGGAGGTGACATTGACCAAAGGCAGCCGATTGGTGAGCCGATAGTAGGCTTCTGCCGCAATGGCGCAGGCCTGCTCATGGTGGTTGAATATGCACTCCAGTCCCTTGTGGGTACCAAGGGAGTGGTTGAGGTGCATGGCACCGCCACCGGTAACCATAAAAACATGGCGGATGCCATGTTCAACGACTTTCTGAGCCACATAATCCGATAACTTCATTTAAATCATTTTTCCTTCCATCCATGCCAAAGCGCAGTTCTTCGTATTGCCTCATTCAGTGAAACTGTTTTGTGCAGGCCCAGCTCGCGACATATGAGACTCGTCTCTGGAACGTAGCGTCCAAGATTCCAACCCATGTCCGGAGCACCAAGTACCCGATACCCTACATTGCCCAGAGTATCTGATACCTTTTCGGCCAGCTCCCTGACAGATACTGATTCATCGGAGCCGACGTTATAAGGCTTGCCCGGTTCAGCACGCAGCAGCATATGCCATAGCCAAACGGTGAGGTCGGAGGCATAAAGGTAAGAACGACAAGGCAGGCCATTGCCATTTACGATGATCGGCTTGCCCTGTATCGCATCTCGGATGAAGTTTCCTGCGGCGAAATGGATGTCCAAAGACAAATAAGGTCCAAGCAGGGCAAATATGCGGGCGATGGCAATTTTGACGCCGAACTGTTTTCCGTAAATGGCGCATAACATTTCTGCCGCCCTTTTCCCTTCCGCATAGGCAGCCCGAGGATCAATACAATTAGGGGCGCCTATCCAGCTTTCTACAACCCTTTCCATTTCCCATGGCTGCTGGCCATAAACGGCCCCGGAACTGAGAAAGAGAACCCGGTCCACTGCTTTTTTTACCGCAAAATCGAGCGCCCTGCGTGTTCCCTCTAATACCGTATCGAACATGCGCCGAGGATTATTTTCGTTGAGTTCGGCGCTGGCATCCGTGGCGGCGTGGATGAGATGGGTGAA
>JBAQGR010000643.1:0-4057 GCA_049287895.1 Desulfatitalea sp. | reverse complement strand
CTTACACGGTTTGGAAGGGGAGCCGGAAGAAGAGGCTGCGCCGGCAGCCGTTTTGGGTGGATGGGAACCTTTGGTTGCAACCCGCAGCATTTGCGGCCTTTCGGCTTCGCCGGGGCTTGCCATTGGGCCGATTCGTCATTTGATCCAACGCAAGCTCGTCGTGGCGGCCACGGCCAGAGATCCGGAGGAAGAAGAACAACGCCTGGTCCAGGCCATTGCCACAGGCCAGAGCGAACTTGGCCAGATCTATCAAGAAGTCAAAGAACGCTCAGGAAAGGGCAGGGCCGCCATCTTCCGCGCCCATATGGAATTTCTGAACGACCGCGAGATGATGGATGAGAGCCTGGTCCACATCCGCAAAGGCCACAGCGCCGGCTGGGCCTGGCAGCAGGTGATCGAAAATCGAGTCGAGGCGATGGCCGCCCTTAAAGACCCGGTGCTTTCCGAGAGGGCTTCCGATCTTTCGGATGTGGGCACCCGCGTGTTGCGCCACTTGGCTCAGGCGATGGACGAGCGGCCGTTTCTGCCGGAAAAGCCGGTGATCCTGGTGGCTGAAGACCTGACCCCATCCGATACGGCCAATCTGGATCCGGCCAGAATTATGGGGTTCTGTACGGCCCGTGGCGGGCCCACCTCGCATACGGCCATCATCGCCCGCTCCCTGGGCATTCCGGCCCTGGTGGGGGCCGGCCCGGGCCTGCTGAAGCTGGCCGATGACACGCTGGTGATTCTGGACGGCAGCCAGGGCGCCCTGTATATCGATCCGGATCCGTCCGATATCGAACAAGCGCACCGGTTCATGGCGTCCATCGGCGAGCAGCGCCAAAGCGAGCATGAGCGCCGTTTTGAGCCGGCCATTACCAAAGACGGTCACCGCGTGGAAGTGGTGGCCAACATCGCCAAGGTCGCCGAAGCGGATCAGGCGGTCAACACCGGCGCCGAGGGGATCGGGTTGCTGCGCACCGAATTTCTCTTCCTTAGCCGATCCGAACCGCCCGGTGAAGAGGAGCAGTACCTCGCCTACAGCCAGATGGTTAAGGCCTTGGGCGGGCTGCCGCTGATCATCCGTACCCTGGATATCGGCGGCGACAAACGCCTTTCCTACCTGCATCTGTCCCCCGAAGACGCCTCATTCATGGGCCTGCGCGGCATCCGTCTCTGCCTTGCGCATCCCGAACTCTTTATGCCCCAGCTGCGGGCCATCTTTCGTGCCGGCCAACACGGACCGGTGGCGATCATGTTTCCCATGATCGCCACTCTGGAAGATCTGGCGGCAGCCAAGGATATGGCTGAGCAGGCGAAAGAGGAACTTCGCGCACCGGCCTTGCCCTTGGGGGTTATGATTGAAGTCCCTTCGGCCGTGGCCATGGCCGAAGAACTGGCGCGGGAGGTGGACTTTTTTTCCATCGGGACCAACGACCTGACCCAGTACACCCTGGCCATGGACCGGCTGCACCCCATGCTTGCCAAGCAGGCCGATGCCCTGCATCCGGCGGTGCTGCGGATGATAGCGCACACGGTGAAGGCCGCTAGCGCTGCGGGCATCCGGGTGGGAGTGTGCGGCGGGATGGCGGCCGATCCCGCAGGGGCCGTGATCTTAACCGGCCTGGGAGTCGATGAATTGAGCGTCAGCATCCCCAGTGTGGCGGCTGTCAAGGATAAGCTGCGCAATATCTCGCTTGCCGATGCCAGAAAGCTGGCCGAAAAAGCCCTGGCGTGCCGGAATGCGGCGGCCGTGCGGCGTCTCACCCTGGGGGCCGCTTGATCCGGCCGGCACAGCTTGAAATTATAGACAATATGGTTGAACGGTAATCAGTGCAAAAAAAAGCCTGCCGAACCTTGAAAGCTTGGGTTATAGTAAGCGTTTAACAATAACCTTGCTACAGAGCCAAAATCAAGGAGGCAGGCCATGAACGAAAAGAGTATAAAATATGTTGGTTTGGATGTCCACAAAGATTCGATTACCATAGCGATTGCCGATGATGGCCGTGACGGCGAAGTTCGGGTTTATGGAAAAATTGCCAATAACCTGGATCAAATTGATAAAGTCATGCGAAAGCTGATTTCACAAAATAGCCAATTGCGCTGTGTCTACGAGACAGGTCCCTGCGGGTACCTGATTTACAGACATCTATCAAGCAAGGGGATCGATTGCGTTGTTGCTGCCACAGCGCTGATCCCCAAAAAAAGTGGCGAGCGGGTGAAAAACGATCGCCGTGATGCCAAGAAACTAGCCACTTTGCATCGTGCAGGAGAACTCACGGCAGTTTATGTTCCGAATCAAGAAGATGAAGCCCTTCGCGATCTGGTCCGTACGCGCACAGATATCCAAATTGCGCTTCGCAAAGTCAAGCAACAGATCAATGCGTTTTTACTGCGACACGGAATCAACTATCCTGGCAAGAGCAAATGGTGCAAGGCTCATCTGAGCTGGCTGACAACAATTAAAATGCCGCATCCAGCCCAACAGATTGCCTTTACCGAATATCTGGACGCCCTGGCAAACAGTGAAGCCCGCGTCATGCGTATCAACAAGCAGATAGAGGCGTTTTGTCACACCTGGCGGCTGCGGCCGACTGTCGAAGCCCTGCAAGCCTTAAGGGGCATCTCTTTGATCAGCTCCGTGACGCTTCTTGCTGAACTGGGAGATCTGACCCGCTTTGAAAAACCTACGCAACTCATGGGCTATCTGGGTCTTGTCCCCTCGGAGTATTCCAGTGGCGACACGATCAAAAAAGGCGGCATCACCAAAAGCGGTAATACCCACGCACGCAAGGCGTTAATCGAGTCGGCACAGGCCTATCGATTACCCGCCCGCAAAAGTAAAACGATTCGCAAGCGGCAAGAAGGGGTGGCCGAAGACGTTCTTGACATCTCCTGGAACGCTCAGTTGCGTTTATGCCACCGCTATCGCCGGTTAATCGCAAAAGGCAAGAAACACAACGTGGTAATCACCGCTATCGCTCGTGAGTTGGTCGGCTTTATCTGGGCCATTGCCCGCGTCGTGCCGTTGACGGCGTAAACCATATATTGAAACAAATCGCTCTTTGTTATCCGGGGTAGGTAAAAATCCATCGCTCACAGGTTTTTCATCATAGCGTGGAAATTAGCGACGGCGAGAGAAGCGCGACTGTCGCTCCGGCTCGAAAAGCTGGAAGAAAATTCTCGATTGACAGCCCTACCCCATGCGAAACCGTGAAAACCTAAAAGGAGAAACGTTTATACCAAAGAACACGCAATAGCCATCGAGTGCTTGGATAGGGGCGCAGTCGCGGTTTGGAGAACCCTCGTTAAGCCTTTCGGAATAGGCCTTACGGCTGAAACTCCCGTTTATAGACCGAGGCAGCTCCACGACGAAACCATGTCATGCGGTATCCAATCCGCGCATATCAGAGTGATCAACCGTCGTAATTGCTGACTCCGCCTCTAACCAAGCACTCGATGAAAAATAAAACTACCCAAATTTTTGGGGTCGGACAGGATTTTCTTGTTGACAAAAGTTCAACCATATCAGGCTTCAAGATAATTCTTTTGGACTGCGTTATCGGTCGTCGGCGTATTTCAATACAGCCTCCTCCCTCTAGCCTTGCCAAAAGAATTATCTTAAAACCTATAGAACCTTGACGTTCGCGTAAGCAGCGCCTGGTTGACCGATTTTCAGAGATTTCGGGGAAAGCGGCTCAGGCTAAGTCTTCATCGCCGATCCGGCGGTCAGCCCCTTGGCGGTGTCGATGAGGGTTTTGATGGCAAAAGGCTTGGGCAGGACCTGGTCAAAGCCGCTGTTTTTCAACAACCAGGGGGTGCCTGAAATGCCGATCACCGGGGTTGTCCTCTTATCGGAGGTTTTGATGTGTTTTACAATGAGGTGGCCGTCGATGCCCGGCATGCATACATCGGTAATCACCAGATCGTAATGGCCGTCGTTGAACTTCTTGATTCCGTCGCTTCCTGCTTCGGCCGTATCGACGCTGAAATTGACCTTGGCCAGGGCCTGCTTAACCATACTGAGGATCATGGATTCATCGTCAATGACCAATACACTCGACACCGTTTTTTC
>JBAQGR010000642.1:0-1655 GCA_049287895.1 Desulfatitalea sp. | reverse complement strand
CCGACGGCTGGGCCTGTTCCACCTGAACCAGGAGCGCACCGACCAGGAGGTGGACGAAATGGTGACCGCCTGCCGCAAGATCATCGCCGAACGCCGCATCACAATGGAGTGTTTCGCCGTCAGTTCGGATATGACGTTCGAAGTATAAGGGAAAGTAGAAAGTTGAAGGCAGCCATGTCCGCGCTTCTTGAACAAGCCGCAACTGCCTGCGCCCAGGCGCGCAAGGGCGTCGCCCTGACCGGCGCCGGGATTTCGGTGGAAAGTGGCATTCCGCCCTTTCGCGGCAAAGGCGGCTTGTGGGAGAAGATCGATCCCATGAAGTACGCCCACATCGATGCTCTGGAGGCCAACCCGGCCGAGGTGTGGCAAGTGCTCTTCATGGGTATCACCGAAGTATTGAAGCGCGCGGCGCCCAATGCCGGCCACACGGGGCTTTTTCGCCTGGAACAGATGGGGGTGCTGCAGACCATTATCACCCAGAATGTGGATGGGTTGCACCAGCGGGCCGGCAGCGGCGATGTGATCGAGTTTCATGGCAGCCATACGGTGCTGCGCTGCATGCGGTGCCAAAAACGTTACGCCTGGCAGGAGGTATCCCTGGCGACCGTGCCGCCGCTGTGCGCCTGTCGCGCCTTTTTGCGGCCCGATGTCGTCATGTTCGGCGAGCCCATCGATATAAAGTTGCTGCAGCGTTCTCAAATACTCGCCGCGGGCTGTGACGTGATGCTGGTGGTGGGCACGTCGGCTACGGTCCAACCGGCCGCTAACTTGCCGGTGATCGCCAAGCGCAACGGCGCCTGCATCATCGAGATCAACCCCGAACCGACCGAGCTCACCCACCAGATCAGCGCTGTGACTCTTTTGGGGCCGGCCGGGCAGGTGATGGAAGAATTGGTTTCCCGGGTGGCCGACCGGCTTCATCGAAAATGAAGTTTAAAGTTGAAAGCGGAAAGTTGAAAGTGGAAAGTCCCGGTTGGGTAATACGTGTGACCCTGCCGCCCCCATCGCTCCAGGACAACACCGGGGACTGCGATCGGCTCTGCCGGGCCCTGCGGCAGGAGCTGCGGGTGGATCAGATTCACATCTCCTTGGCTCTGCGCAAACAGCTGCCCGCGCTGCTGCGCGAGGCCGGCTATGCGGTGCGCTGCGTGGTGTTCCAGGAGCGCGGCTGCGCGGTGCTGGTCCATGTGGCCGCGGATCAGTCCGGGGAGTTGCTGTGCGGGTTGGCGGTGGATTTGGGGACCACGCGCGTAGTGTTGCGCCTGGTGGATCTGGAGCAGAGAACCGTTCTGGCCGAAAGTGGTTTCGACAATCCTCAGATCGCCATCGGGCCGGATGTTCTGGCGCGCATCCACGCCACTGATTCACCCGGCGGGCTCGACCGGCTCCAACAACTGATCGTCCAGGGGTTGAACCAGCAAACGGCCGACCTTTGCCGCTCCCAAGCAGTGTCGATGGCGGCGGTCCATCTGGTCAGCGCGGCCGGCAATACAGCCATGAGCCATCTGCTGGCCGGTCTACCGGTGCACTGGATGATCCGCGAACCTTACATCCCCGCGGCCAACCGGTTCGGACTGATTCCCGCGGCCGAGGTGGGGCTGGAGGCCCATCCCCTGGCGCAGATGCTGCTCTTTCCCTGCGTGGGCAGCTACTTC
>JBAQGR010000641.1:0-2239 GCA_049287895.1 Desulfatitalea sp. | reverse complement strand
GGCCATCGCCTTGAATTCATGGGGTTGTGCCCGGAATGCTCGCGCAACGAAGAGGCCCGCCGGTTTGCCGAGCAAGCGCTGGCCATTCCAGTGGATCGATCTCAATCTCATTAGTTCATCGCCAGCTCTTCGCGCAGCCACGCCTTGACGATGCCTTCGACGGCATAGACCCCTTTGAGCTGGCCGATCTCTTTGGCGAACGCCTTGCGGATCGATGACGGCATCTCGATGCTGGCAATCTCCTTGGCCTCTTCGGAGTTGCGGCGAATCAGATAGATGATCGGCGGCTCTTTCCAGGTGCTGATGGCGAAATAGCAGGTTTCGTCGTTTTTCGAACGGATCACATAATTGCCCCGCGCCCAGTTGTTGCCCCACTCCAGATATAGGCGCACCGCCTCTTCGGGGGTCATCTCCCAATCGATGGCGTTGAGCAGTTCGGAGTTTTGTTTCAGTTGCTCAATTGAACCCATGGTCCCCTCCTTTTGGGGTGCTGGTGCCCACTTGCATCAGCGTCGATATCTCTGCATTGCACAGCAAGTATTGTGCCGCCACATTATCGGTAGCCGTTATACAAGGTGGGGATTTCCTGCGCGGCCGCAAGAGGCGCCGAAAACAATCATGTCTAACAGGATGCTAAAGGCGCCCGGGGAATTAATGCCCGATATAACGGGTAGGATTCCTTTTGCGCGGGACCGGCCGATATGATACGGGTGAACGAAAAGGCACCTTGATGCCGCGCCCCCTCTTGCCCCGCCCACATTGTATCTATCTGAGAGATCGCTTGCCTGAAATCGATCCGGCGCACATGAAAGGGGCGGGCCATCGCAAGATCCATCGTTGGCCGGTGTATTGTGAGACACATGTGTATCGGCTATGCCCCGGAAGACCCGAGACACTCGTTTGAGTTAAAAAAACAATGGGTTGTCGTTCCTTCGACCTTTTGTTAAGAGCAAATAGGATCTCCGGGTGTATCATGGGCGCAACCGTTTGCACGCGATCCCGTTTCATCGCTTGCCTGCGTAACCCTTGTCGGGACCGGATGGGCGGGCTTCCGCAACCTGCTGCGGCCTCGTGAGGGTCGTTTGGCATAGGTTTTGATAAGCAGGTTATTGAACCGGCATGACGGGCTTGCAGATTTTGCTGCCGGGTTAATAAGCGAAGAGATATTGGCCCAACCAGGCTCTCCCGGAGAGATTCGCGACGTGAAACCCTGCGATCGAAATATCCAACAGACGATTCACTTGACGCAGGAGATGCTCCGCTTGGCCGATCAAGGGGATGTCGATCGGGAGGACACCGGATGCGGCATTCTGTATGGCATGCTGCGCGATGCCGCTTATAAGCTCTGGCGGATGGCGGAAGAAGAGAAACAGCGGCACCAGGAAAAAGGGTGGTGGCCGGATCATTGCTTGAACCATCCGGACAGCTCGGATGGAACGGACCCATAAAGCGGTACGAACCCAACCCATTCAACAAACACAATATTAATTTCGAAAAGGAGGATGAATCGTGGCTAGTTTGAAAGGAACCAAAACCGAGAAGAACTTATTGGCCTCTTTCGCGGGCGAATCCCAGGCCCGGAACCGCTACACCTATTTTGCCAGCAAGGCGCGCAAAGACGGGCTGGTTCAGATCGCCGATATTTTCGAAGAGACCGCCAACCAGGAAAAAGAGCATGCCAAGCGCTTCTTCAGTTTCCTGGAGGGTGGCGACGTGGAGATCGTGGGGGCCTTCCCGGCCGGTATGATCGGCACCACGCTGGATAACCTCAAGGCCGCCGCCGGCGGAGAGAATCACGAACACACCGAGATGTACCCCGGTTTTGCCAAGATCGCCCGCCAGGAGGGTTTCGAAGCCATCGCCATGGTTATGATGGCCGTTGCCGTGGCCGAAAAGCAGCACGAGAAACGCTTTCGCGATCTGGCCGCCAACCTGGCCGCCGGACGGGTTTTCAAACGCAGCCAGGCCGTGGCTTGGCGTTGCCGCAACTGCGGTTACGTGCACCAAGGGCTTGAGGCACCCCAGATGTGTCCGGCCTGCGCCCATCCCCAGGCCCACTTTGAGTTGCTCGGCGAAAACTGGTAGCAAAGAACCGGTTGCTTTCAAAAAAGAGCGCACTTAACCGTCAATGCTTCGAACGGAGGAAAACAAGATGGTCCAAAGGCTGGAAGTTTACAAATGCAACGTATGTGGCAACATCGTCGATGTGCTGCACGCCGGGGTCGGCCAGTTGGTATGC